>CAMDPA010000034.1 GCA_945903565.1 Devosia equisanguinis
GTCTGACACCTGGCGCTGCCGTGGGGCGGCGCCGGGAATTTCGGCTCGTTGTGTGCATGGTGTCAGACCCAGAGGGTCGGACACCTGCTCAATTATTCCGCGGCGGCAGGTGGCAGCAGCGGTTTGACTTCGTTTTCGGGTACCGGCTCGGCGGTGACGACCGGCGGGCCTTCCGAGTTGATCAGATCGACGTTGAGGCCGAGCGCACGCATTTCCTTGACGAGCACGTTGAAGCTCTCAGGGATGCCGGCCTCGAACGCATCGTCGCCGCGCACGATCGACTCGTAGACCTTGGTACGGCCGGCGACGTCGTCCGACTTGACGGTCAGCATCTCCTGCAACGTGTAGGCCGCGCCATAGGCTTCGAGCGCCCACACTTCCATTTCCCCGAAGCGCTGGCCGCCGAACTGCGCCTTGCCGCCCAGAGGCTGCTGGGTGACGAGGCTGTAGGGACCGATCGAACGGGCGTGGATCTTGTCGTCGACAAGGTGGTGCAGCTTCAGCACGTACTTGTAGCCGACCGTCACCTTACGATCGAACTCCTCGCCGGTCCGGCCGTCGTGCATGACAACCTGGCCGGAGCTGTCGAAGCCCGCCATCGTGAGCATGTCCACGATATCGGCTTCGCGCGCGCCGTCGAACACCGGCGTCGCGATCGGCACGCCCTTCTTGAGCTGCCCGGCCAGCATCGCAACCTCGGCCTCGTTGAACTTCGAGACAACGTCGCCGCCGCCGTAGACACGCTGCAACGTGTCCTTGAGTGCCTTGGCCTTGCTGTGGTCGGCGTTGTACTGAGCCAGCGCCTCGTCGACGATCCGGCCCAGGCCTCGGCAGGCCCAGCCCAAGTGCGTCTCCAGGATCTGCCCGACGTTCATGCGACTCGGCACGCCGAGCGGATTGAGCACGACGTCGACCGGCGTGCCGTCCTCGAGGAACGGCATGTCCTCGCACGGCACGATCATCGACACCACGCCCTTGTTGCCGTGCCGGCCGGCCATCTTGTCGCCCGGCTGGATCTTGCGCTTCACCGCGACGAAGACTTTGACCATCTTCATCACGCCGGGCGGCATCTCGTCGCCGCGCTGCAGCTTGTCGACCTTGTCGACGAACCGCCGCTCGAGGCTCTTCTTGGCTTCTTCGTACTGCTTCTGAATAGCCTCGATGCCGGACTGCGACTTCGGCTCCTTGAGACCGATTTCCCACCACTGGCTGCGCGGAATTTCCTCCAGCAACTCGACGGTGATCGGCGTGCCCTTACGGGCGCCCTTCGGGCCCTTGGCAACTTCCTCGCCGATCAACAGACCGTGCAGACGGCCGTAGGTATTGCGGTCGAGGATCTGCAGCTCGTCGTCGCGGTCCTTGGCAAGACGCTCGATTTCCTCGCGCTCGATCGCCATCGCACGCTCGTCTTTGTCGACGCCGTGGCGATTGAACACGCGGACTTCGACAACCGTGCCGGTAACGCCCGGCGGCAGCCGCATCGACGTATCGCGAACGTCGGAGGCCTTCTCGCCGAAGATGGCGCGGAGCAGCTTTTCCTCCGGCGTCATCGGGCTTTCGCCCTTCGGCGTGATCTTGCCGACGAGAATGTCGCCCGGGTTGACCTCGGCGCCGATGTAGACGATGCCGGCTTCGTCCAGGTTCTTCAGCGCTTCTTCCGACACGTTCGGAATATCGCGCGTGATTTCCTCCGGCCCGAGCTTGGTATCGCGCGCCATCACCTCGAACTCTTCAAGATGGATCGAGGTGAACACGTCCTCGGACACGACGCGCTCGGAGAGCAGGATCGAGTCCTCGAAGTTGTAGCCCATCCACGGCATGAACGCGACGAGCACGTTCTTGCCGAGCGCGAGATCGCCGAGGTCCGTCGAGGGACCGTCAGCCAGAATCTCGCCGGCCCGTACGGAATCACCGACATTCACCAGCGGCCGCTGATTGATGCAGGTCGACTGGTTCGAGCGCTGGAACTTGCGCAGACGGTAGATGTCGACGCCCGGCTTGGAAGGATCTTCCTCCTCCGTGGCGCGGATCACGATACGCGTCGCGTCCACCTGATCGACGATGCCGGTGCGGCGGGCAGCGATCGCGGCGCCTGAATCGCGCGCTACTACCTCTTCCATGCCGGTGCCCACGAGCGGCGCTTCCGCACGCAACAGCGGCACGGCCTGCCGCTGCATGTTCGAACCCATCAACGCGCGGTTGGCGTCGTCGTTCTCGAGGAACGGGATGAGCGCCGCGGCCACCGAAACGAGCTGCTTGGGCGACACGTCGATGTAGTCGACCTTGTCCTTGGTCACCAAGAGCACGTCACCCTGGTAGCGGCAGGTGATCAGCTCATCCGTGAGCCGGCCCTGCGCGTCGACCGTGGCATTGGCCTGGGCAACGTGGTGGCGCATCTCCTCCATCGCGGAGAGATACAGCACTTCGCTGGTCAGCTTGCCGTTCGTGATCTTGCGGTACGGGCTCTCGATGAAGCCATACTTGTTCACGCGAGCGAACGTCGCCAGCGAGTTGATCAGACCGATGTTCGGGCCTTCCGGCGTCTCGATCGGGCAGATACGGCCGTAGTGCGTCGGATGCACGTCGCGCACCTCGAAGCCGGCACGCTCACGCGTCAAACCGCCCGGGCCAAGCGCCGAGAGACGACGCTTGTGCGTGATCTCCGACAGCGGGTTGGTCTGATCCATGAACTGCGACAGCTGCGAGGAGCCGAAGAACTCGCGCACTGCAGCCGCTGCCGGCTTGGCGTTGATGAGATCCTGCGGCATCACCGTGTCGACATCGACCGACGACATCCGCTCCTTGATCGCGCGCTCCATGCGCAGCAGGCCGACGCGATACTGGTTCTCCATCAGCTCACCGACCGAGCGCACGCGCCGGTTGCCGAGATGATCGATATCGTCGATCTGGCCCTTGCCATCGCGCAAGTCGACCAGCGTACGGACAACCGCCAGCACGTCCTCCCGGCGCAGGATGCGCACGGTGTCCTCCGCCGCCTCGAAACCGACGACCTCGCCCAACCGCATGTTCATCTTGACGCGGCCGACCGCCGACAGGTCATAGCGCTCGCTGTCGAAGAACATTCCGTTGAACAGATTGGTCGCCGCCTCGATCGTCGGCGGCTCGCCCGGACGCATGATCCGGTAGATGTCCATCAACGCCTCGTCCTGGTTCGCGTTCTTGTCCAGGTTGAGCGTGTTGCGAATGAACGGACCGACCGAAACGTGGTCGATATCGAGGATGTGAAACTCCTTGATCTTCTGATCCTTGAGCTCCACTAGCATCGCTTCGTCGAGCTCAGCGCCGGCTTCCGCGTGGATCGCGCCGGTTTCCAGATCGACAATATCCTTGGCGATATAGCGGCCGGACAGGTCCTCCGACGAAACGAGCACCTCCTTGAGGCCGCCCTCTGCCAGCTCGCGCGCCTTCTTGGCGGAGATCTTCTCGCCCGCCTTGACCACGACTTCACCGGTCTTGGCATCCGCCAGATCCGAGATCGGCGCGGTGCCACGGAACTTCTCCGGCGCGAACGGCATCCGCCAGCCGCGCTTGGAATCCTTGATCGGGATTGCCTTGTAGTAGGTCGACAGGATCTCCTCGTCGTCGAGACCCAGCGCGTACAGCATCGTCGTCACTGGCAGCTTGCGGCGCCGGTCGATACGAACGTAGACGTTGTCCTTGGCGTCGAACTCGTAGTCGAGCCACGAACCACGATACGGGATGATGCGCGCCGCAAACAGCAGCTTGCCGGACACGTGCGTACGGCCGCGGTCGTGATCGAAGAACACGCCCGGCGAACGGTGCATCTGCGAGACGATAACGCGCTCGGTGCCGTTGATGATGAAGGTGCCGTTCGGTGTCATGAGCGGCATGTCGCCCATGTACACGTCCTGCTCCTTGAACTCCTTGACCGACTCGGAGCCCGTCTCCTCGTTGATGTCGAACACGATCAGGCGCAACCGAACCTTCAGCGGCGCGGCGTACGTCAGGTCGCGCTGCATGCACTCGTCGACGTCGAATTTCGGCGGCTCGAAATCGTAGCGCACGAACTCCAGCATCGACTTGCCGGAGAAGTCCGAGATCGGGAACACCGACTTGAACACCGCCTGCAGACCGAAATCATGCGCGCGGCCACCCGGCGGTTCCTTGACCATCAGGAAGTCGTCGTAGGAGCTCTTCTGAACCTCGATGAGGTTCGGCATCTTCGCAATCTCGGCGATACGGCCGAACTTCTTGCGGATGCGCCTGCGGCCGTTGAAATTCTCAGCCATGTTCGCTCCTTCGTGCTTGTGAGGGACCAGCGCGCCGGGCAAGCGCACGATCCTCGACGAGTGACGGCCCGTCAGCGTGATCTCTCGGCAGGGGCCGCCACCCCTGGCCGTTGAAACGGCTCACCGGAAAGCTCGAATGATCGAACTCTCCGGAAAACCGTCGTCGCAAGCAGTAGGCATTTGGCGGCAGGCAGTAGGCGCCGGAGTTTTGTTCACCCTCGACGCCCTACTGCCAACTGACTATCTGCCTACTGCCGCCAGCATTACTTCACCTCGACGGTCGCGCCTGCGTCCTCGAGCTGCTTCTTGATCTTGGCGGCGTCGTCCTTGGAAATGCCTTCCTTGACGGTCTTGCCGCCGGCCTCGACGAGATCCTTGGCTTCCTTGAGGCCCAGGCCCGTGATGGCGCGGACTTCCTTGATGACGTTGATCTTCTTGTCACCACCGGACTTCAGGATCACGGCGAACTCGGTCTGCTCTTCGACGGCGGCCGCCGCGGGGCCAGCAACGGCAGCGACAGCGACGGCGGCGGCAGCCGACACGCCCCACTTCTCTTCGAGCATCTTGGCGAGTTCGGCTGCCTCGAGCACGGTGAGCTTGGAGAGGTCATCGACGATCTTGCTGAGATCGGACATGGAACTATTCCTTCGTAGGTTCGAACCGGGTCATATGCCCTGGTCTTAAGTTGCAGTGTGCGTTACGGCTCATGCCGCAAACGCGGGATCATTGAACTCGAGAAACCGCCTCAGGCGGCCTCTTCCACTTTGCCGGCCTTCGCCTGAACGACGCGTGCGAGCTTTGCACCCGGCTCCTTGATCGTGCGGGCGATTTTCGTCGCCGGCGCGTTGAGGAGACCGATCAGCTTTGCTCTCAGTTCGTCCAGAGATGGCAGGTCGGCGAGCGCTTTCACGCCATTCGCGTTGAGCACGGTCTTGCCCATCGAGCCGCCGAGGATCACGAGCTTCTCGTTGTCCTTGGCATACTTGACGGCAACCTTCGCAGCCGCGATCGGATCCTTCGAGTAGGCAATGACTGTTTGCCCCTTGAAGAGATCGGCGATCCCCTCTGCGTCCGTGCCCTTGATCGCGATTTTCGCCAGCCGGTTCTTGGCCACCTTGACCTTGCCGCCTGCCGCAGTCATGCGACGGCGGTAGTCGGTCATCTGGGCGACTGTCATACCGGCATAGTGGGCGACAACTACCGCACCGGCGCCCGCAAAGACGCCGTTGAGTATCGTCACGAGCTCTGCTTTCGCAGCTCTGTCCACCAGCACCACTCCAATTTGCTTCCGGAAGGTCGCCCTTCCATCCGCGGGTTGCACCTAAGCCGCTTTAGCCCCACTTTCGTGAAACCTCGCGGCGCTCTGATACCTGTCCTGCTCCTGCCGGACGCGAGGTCCGAGCCGGTGCCACCCAAGAGGTTCGAACCGGACCACCTGCAGTCCCAGCCGAAGCCAGGGTTGCCAGCAGCCCGCACACTCCCGTCTCATGCAGGCCATTCGCTTAAGCCGAACCCGACATCCGAAGACGACGGCCCAGCACCTGCAATCTTGGACAGGCTTGGCCGGCACCGCCCCATGGAGGCTGTCCCGGCCAGCCACTCCGGCCCGCGAACGGACCGGAATTCTGCTTTAGACCGTCGGCTGACCGGCCAGGACCGTGCCCTGATCGACCTTCACGCCCGGTCCCTGTGTCGACTTGATCGACACCTTCTTGATGTACGTGCCCTTGGCGCCGGCAGGCCGGGCCTTGTTCACCGCATCCACGAACGCGCGGATGTTCTCCACCAGCGCCTGCTCGGTGAAGCTCGCCTTGCCCACGCCGGCGTGCACGATGCCCGCCTTCTCGACCCGGAACTCCACCGCGCCACCCTTGGCGGCCTTGACCGCGCCGGTCACGTCCATCGTGACCGTGCCGACACGCGGGTTCGGCATCAGCCCGCGCGGGCCCAACACCTTGCCGAGCCGGCCGACGAGACCCATCATGTCGGGTGTCGCGATGCAGCGGTCGAAGTTGATCGTGCCCTTGGAAACGAGCTCGACCAGATCTTCCGCACCCACCACGTCCGCGCCCGCGGCCTTGGCCTCATCCGCCTTGCCGCCCTTGGCGAACACGGCGACGCGCACCGTACGGCCCGAGCCGTTCGGCAGATTGCACACGCCGCGCACCATCTGGTCCGCGTGCTTGGGATCGACGCCGAGGTTCATTGCGACATCGACGGTCTCGTCGAACTTCGCCTTGGAGCGCGCCTTGACGAGCTTCACAGCCTCGTCGATGCCATACGCCTTGTTGCGGTCTACGCCGACTTGTGCGGCCTTGATTCGCTTGCCGATTTTTGCCATGGCGCTTACCCCACTACCCTAATGCCCATCGACCGGGCTGAGCCGGCGATGATCTTGGCCGCAGCCTCGACGTCGTCGGTGTTGAGATCCTTCATCTTGAGCTTGGCGATGTCGCGAACCTGCGCCATCGTCACCTGGGCTGCCTCGATCTTGCCCGGCTCCTTCGAGCCCGCGCCCGGCTTGCCGGTCGTCTTGAGACCCGCCGCCTTCTTGAGGAAGAAGGTCGCCGGCGGCGTCTTCATCTCGAACGTGAACGAGCGGTCCGAATAGACCGTGATCTTCACCGGGATCGGCGTCGCCTCTTCGAAGTCCTTCGACTTCGCGTTGAACGCCTTGCAGAACTCCATAATGTTCACGCCCCGCTGGCCGAGCGCCGGGCCGATCGGCGGCGACGGGTTGGCTTTCTGCGCAGGCACTTGCAAGTTGATGTAACCGTCTATCTTCTTTGCCATCGTATCTTCCCCACAACATCGGACAGACCGGCGGAACGATTTCCTCCGGCCTGCCAGGGTTAGCGGTCATCGGGCCGGCTTCAGCCCTTCCGCACATCTCGAACCGAACTGCGAACGCCTTTTGTCCGCCGCTCCGGCTCGAGCCTCCGGCCTTGCGGCCGAAACTCGAAACAATCGGTACCGGTTTAGGCCGGCACCTTCTCCACCTGCGCGAACTCGAGCTCCACCGGCGTCTCGCGGCCGAAGATCGACACCGCCACCTTGAGACGGGTGCGCTCCTCGTCCACTTCCTCGACCTTGCCGGAGAACGACGCGAATGGCCCCTCCGACACCTTGACCAGCTCACCGATCTCGAAGGTGACGATCGGCCGCCCGGGCCGTTCGACGCTATCCTTGACTTGATGCAGGATCCGCGCGGCCTCCTCGTCCGAAATCGGCGTCGCCTTGTTGTCGGTGCCGAGGAACCCCGTGACCTTGGGCGTGTTCTTGATCAACAGGAACGCCGCATCCGTCATCTGCATCTTGACCAGCACGTAGCCCGGCAGGAACTTGCGCTCCGCCTGCACTTTTCGTCCGCGCCTGATCTCTACGACCTCTTCGGTCGGCACGACGATCTCCTCGAACAGGGGATCGAGACCGGCCTGTTTCGCGCGCTCGCGGATGGCATCGGCCACCTTGCGCTCGAAGTTGGTGTAGGCGTGCACGATATACCACCGCTTCGCCATTCTATTCACATCCCGGTTCGATTGATCGTTCGGCAACGGCCCAGATACCAACGAGGTACCGATGAGGCGGCATCTCAAATGCGGGCCAGCACTATTTGCCAGCCCTAGTTGAAAGAGCCGTCTAGCGCCCCAAGCCGAGAATGAAGCTGACGAACTGACCCATGACAATGTCGGCCAGCATGAAGAAAATCGACGACAACGTCACCATGACGAGGACCGCGAGAGTCGTGATCCAGACCTCCTTGCGGGTCGGCCACGTGACCTTCGCGACTTCCTGCCGGACCTCCTGGATGAACTGCACAGGACTGAGGCGCGCCATACTTTCCCGTCTCCTTGTCGGCAGCCACTTCGGGCGCCGTTCACTCTTCAACCGGCGCCTGAGCAATTTGCCCGTCGCCATTGCAACTTTTCTTCGCGGGTCGCCCGTCTTCTTGCGGTCACACCTGCCTGACAGGAGTGTCCACCTGGAAGGAGTACCTAACTGGCAGGGGTGGAGGGGCTCGAACCCCCAGCCTTCGGTTTTGGAGACCGACGCTCTACCAATTGAGCTACACCCCTAAGCACGAACCTCTCGGCATATTTCTCTGGTTATTCAGGGCCTTATGACGTTTCTCCGGGCCACTCCCGCAGCATTGCGTTTGCCCAAACAACCAACGCGGCATCTGGCTGAGAGAACCTTCGAGGTTCCACACACCACGAGCCGCGTGAGATGAATTGCGCTGCATTGAACGCCCGCTTATAGATGGCCTTTCCGCATCGCACAAGCCCACTTTCCAAGTTTTTTCTTGACAGCCGACTCGTAGGCTCGTTCCCGAATGCAATCAACAAGTTGCAAACTCAAGCCTGGATCGGCCCGGGGATCGGCTCGACCACCACCGCGGTCCCGTAGGCGATCACCTCGGTCACGGCCGCCGCCATTTCGTTGGCATCGTACCGCATCGCAATAATCGCGTTGGCCCCGGCCGCTGCGGCATGCTGCACCAGCAGGTCATAGGCTTCCTGCCGGGCCTGCTCGGCGAGCTTGGCGTAGATCGGTATCGAGCCGCCGAACAAGATCTGGATCGACGCCCCGATATTCCCGAACACGTTGCGCGAACGCACCGACAACCCGCGCACCACTCCGATGTGACGCACGACGCGGTAGCCCGAGAGATCGTTGGCTGTGGTGACGAGCATGTTGGTGAGTGGTGAGTGGTGAGATCGTGAGTGGTGGATTTTCCCACTCACCACTCGCCATTCCCCACTCACCTCTTCCTCAATCCGTGATCTTCACCACGACGCCCGCACCCACGGTGCGGCCGCCTTCGCGGATGGCGAAGCGCTGCTTCTCTTCCATCGCGATCGGCGTGATCAGCTCGACGTCCATCGAGCAGTTGTCGCCGGGCATCACCATCTCGGTGCCTTCCGGCAACGTGCACACGCCCGTTACGTCGGTCGTGCGGAAGTAGAACTGCGGTCGGTAGTTCTTGAAGAATGGCGTGTGCCGGCCGCCCTCTTCCTTGTTCAGGATGTAGGCCTCGGCCAGGAACTTCTTGTGCGGCTTGACCGAGCCGGGCTTGCACAGCACCTGGCCACGCTCGACCGCTTCCTTGTCCACGCCGCGCAGCAGGCAACCGACGTTGTCGCCAGCGACGCCCTCGTCGAGCAGCTTGCGGAACATCTCGACGCCGGTCACGACGGTCTTGGTCGTGTCCTTGAGGCCGACGATCTCGGCTTCCTCGCCGACCTTGATGCGGCCGCGCTCGATGCGCCCCGTCACCACCGTGCCACGACCCGAGATCGAGAACACGTCTTCGATCGGCATCAGGAACGGCTGGTCGAGCGGACGCTCCGGCAGCGGAATGTAGGTGTCGAGCGCCTCATAAAGCTTGAGGATCGCCTCGTCGGCCAGCGGGCCCTTCTCGCCGTGCAGCGCCTTGATCGCCGCGCCGCGGATCACCGGCGTATCATCGCCCGGGAACTGGTACTTCGACAGCAGCTCGCGCACTTCCATCTCGACGAGATCAAGCAGTTCCTCGTCGTCGACCACGTCGCACTTGTTCAAGAACACCACGACGTAGGGCACGCCGACCTGGCGGGCCAACAGGATATGCTCGCGCGTCTGCGGCATCGGGCCGTCGACCGCGGACACGACCAGGATCGCCCCGTCCATCTGCGCGGCGCCCGTGATCATGTTCTTCACGTAGTCGGCGTGGCCGGGGCAATCGACGTGCGCGTAGTGCCGGTTCGGCGTCGAATACTCGACGTGGCTGGTCGCGATCGTCAGGATCTTGGTCGGGTCGCGACGGCCCTGGCTCTCGGACGCCTTGGCGACCTCGTCGTAAGCGATCGCCGTCGAGGTCCAGCCCCGGTCGTGCGACACCTTCGTGAGCGCCGCCGTCAGCGTCGTCTTGCCGTGATCGACGTGCCCAATCGTGCCGACGTTGCAGTGCGGCTTCTCACGGTTGAATTTCTGTTTGCCCATGGTCCTAGTTCCTGCATTGGCTTGCGAGGGGGCACGCGATCGGCCCGATTGGCGTTGCCCAATTTGGCGTTGTATTGCAAAAGCATCCCGCATTCGGGATCGCATGTGCCGCGCCGTGCAGGGTCAATAAGGCCTGCCGCAACGTTGTTCAAGCCACAAACGCCGCTCGAATGCCCCGTCGCGATCCATGTCCGGGTCCAGGCTCACTCCCCCTCGCCGAAGCGGTAGGGCAAGACAAGCGGACACTACCCCCGCCGCGCCATCATCGCGTTGCGCTCGCCCCACACGTTGACGACGTTGCCGCCGAGCACGAGCACCGTTCCCACGATCGCGATCATATGCAGCGGCTCTTGGTAGACGAGCACGCCGAGCCCGGCCATCAGCGGTATCCGCAGAAAATCCATCGGCGCCACCACCACCGCATCGGCGTAGGCGAGCGCACGCGCCAGCGCGAAATGCGCGACCAGACTGCTGACGCCGAGCAGAATGATCCACGGCACATGCGCGAGCGCTGGCATCTTCATGGTCGAAAAACCGAGCACGAACGCCAATATCGTGTGGTTGACCGTCATGAACATCAGGATCGTCAGCGGCCCGTCCTTGCGCGTCAGATAGCGCGTGCCCATCAAGTTGAACGCAAAGCACACCGCACATAAAGCTGCCAGCAACGTTCCAACATTGAAGCTCGGCGCGCCCGCCACACCACTGCGCTGCAACAACAGCGGCCCGAGAATGATCGTCAGCGTTCCGATAAAGCCGACCACGGCGGCGATGATGCGCGCCCGCGTCAATTGCTCACCGAGCAGGAACGGCGCCAGCAGCGCGACGATCAGCGGAAACGTGAACTCGAGCGCCATCAGCTCGATCAACGGGATCATCAGCAACGCCGCCATCCAAGACCACTGGCCACAGAAGTGGATCAGCGCCCGGCCCCACTGCAGCCACGGCTGTTGGCTCTTGAGGCTCGCCAGCGATACGCCGAGATAACGAAACGCGACGAGCAGTATCGCCAGCGAAATGGCGTTGCGGAAGAACACCATGTGCATCGCCGACATGTGCTTACCGGCCTCTCGGCCCGAGACGGCGGTCACGGTGAAACTGAGCAGGGCGACCATCGCCCAGAATATCGCCTTCCATAGATCGGGCGCCGGCCGTCCACCTTGCTGTGCAGCCCCATTCGCAGCAGCCTGAGCCGCGGCTTTCGCCTGCGTCGCCAATTTATCGTTGCCCAAGACCCATCTCCCGTAACGAAGCCCGGTGATAGGGCGCGGGTCTTGCCCGGGCAACCGCAAAGGTGCTTCTCTGGGAAACCCTCATGTCTGCCATGCACCATGCGCGCAGAGCCGCAACCGCGAGACAAGACGATGTCGAAAACGATCTACGGCTTCACACCCGACAGCTTCGACGACCGCTACCGCGAGCCGGAATACCATTACGGCACCGCGCCCAATGCGTTCCTGGTCAGCCAGAAACATCGCCTGCGGCCAGGCATGAAGGCGCTGCTGCCCGGCGACGGCGAAGGCCGCAACGGCGTCTGGCTTGCCGAGCAAGGTCTCGACGTCACGACCTTCGATCCCTCGCCGTTCGGCGTCGAAAAGGCGCAGAAACTTGCGGCGGATCGCAGCGTGACGATCTCCGCCCATCAGGCCGGCGTCGAGAGTTGGGACTGGCGCGATGCGCAGTTCGATCTGGTCGGGCTATTCTTCATCCACCTGCCGGTGGCCCTACGGCAAACCGCACACGCCAACGCCCTGCGCGCGTTGAAACCCCGCGGCATCGTGATCCTTGAGACGTTCTCGCCGCATCAGATCGAAATGCGCAAGCACGGCGCAGCCGGCGGCCCCAAGGAGATCGACCGGCTGTTCACCTGCGACCTCCTGCGCGCGGACTTCGCCGGCGCAACCTTTCCCGCACTGGAAGAGACCGAGGCCGACTTCGACGGCCATGCCCACCACGGCCGCTGTGGCGTAGTCCGCATGGTTGCGATGAAACCGGCCTGAAGGTGCAAGCCCGATCCGGTTCCGACGGCGGGTAGGGTGCCGTAGGGCGCAAGAGCCCACTTGGACGTATTGCGCCGGCTACGTTGCAATCGGCGGCCACGTTGCAATAGCGCGATACGCTACTGCGCCGTTGCCCCAGCGATCTTGACTGCGTTCTTGTAGCGCTCGAGATCTTCCGCGACGAACTTCCACATTTCCTGCGGCGTCGTGGTCCAGGGCTCACCGCCAGCGCGGATCAGAGCTTCCTTGGTCCTGTCGTCCACAACCGACTTCAGCACCGCATCGCGAAGCTTATCGACGACAGCGGACGGCGTACCTTTCGGCGCAACGAGCCCCGTCCAGCCGCTGCTGTTGAACCCAGCGACACCGCTTTCCGAGATCGTCGGCACATCTGGCAGGACGCCGGATCGCGTGGCTCCACCCACAGCAATCGCCCTGAGGCGTCCACTGTTGATATAACCAACGGTTGCCGGCATCGGCGTGAGCGACAGCTCGTTCTGATTACCGACGACGGCTGTCACAGATGCCGCCCCCTTATAGGGTACGTGCAGCACCTCGATACCGGCCATACTCGCGAACATCGCACCGGCGAGATGGCTCTGCGAGCCGGGCCCGGCGTTGGCCATGTTGAGCTTGCCAGGGTTCGCCTTGGCGAAGTCGACGATATCCTTGATCGTCTTGAACGGCTGCTGCGGCGCCACGATCAGTACGTTCTCGGTCTTCGCGATCATCGTGATCGGAACGAAGTCCTCAAGCGGCTTGTACTTGGCGTTGGGAAACAGATGCGGCGAGATGGAGTGCGCCTGGGTCGATGTCACGTAGATCGAGTAGCCATCCGGCGCGGACCGCGCGACCCCTTCCGCCGCGATCGTACCGCCCGCACCCGGTTGGTTGAGAACCAGCACCTGCTGTCCCAGGATCTGGGTCAGCGAACCGGAAAGCACCCGGGCAATCGTATCGCTGGACGACCCAGCGACGTTGCCGACGACGAATTTGACGGCCTGGTTCGGGTATGCGGCCTGCGCCAGAACCGGCCCGCTGGAAACGGCAACGATCACGCCTGCAACCGCCGCGTGGTTCACGAATTTGAGCATTGGAGATCCTCCCTTTGGCGGCATCCTATGCAAGTTCGCGCGCACGGGCAATGTCGGGCAAATCCTTTCTGGGAAATCCGAAGCCGAGCGTCCCGGCAGGTTTCAGTTGGCCGGAGATGGTGCTATCGCAACAGCGAGGCAATGCTTGGCGGCGCCGAAAGCATCCGCCACTGGCTACACGAATGAAACACCATCTCACACACGAAGGCTAGAGTAGAATGTCGAAGTCGAAACCCGCCGATGCCAAGTCCGCCACACCGCCCCGCGCCTACCCCGATCTGCACGATCATCTCGATGCGCTGCGCAAGGCAGGCCTGCTGATCGAAGTCGACCGTCCGATCTGCAAGGACACAGAAATGCACCCGCTGGTGCGCTGGCAGTTCCGCGGGGGCTTCCCCGAGCACGAACGCAAGGCGTTCCTGTTCACCAACGTGCACGACGCCAAGGGCAAGAAGTACGACATCCCCGTCGTTGTCGGCTGCCTTGCCGCCAGCCGCGAGATCTACCGCATCGGTCTCAACTGCCCGCTCGACAAGATCGCCGAGACATGGAGCAACGCCGAAGCCAATCCGATCAAGCCGAAGATCGTCGAAACTGCGCCGTGCCAGGAGATCGTCTACCAGGGCGCCGACCTCGACAAGCCCGGCCAGGGTCTCGACGGCATCCCCGTGCCGATCTCCACACCCGGCTGGGACAACGCGCCCTACACGACGCTCTCGCAGTACATCACCAAGGACCCCGACACCGGCGTCCAGAACCTCGGCAACTACCGCGGCCAGATCAAGACCCGCAAACGCCTCGGCATGAACCCGTCGCTCGAGCTGCGCCCCGGCATCTACGTGCACTGGCAGAAGTACAAGAAGATGGGCAAGAAGATGCCCGCTTGCGTCGTGCTCGGCGCACCGCCCGCGATCACCTTCACCTCGAACCAGAAACTGCCCGAGCACGTCGACGAATTCGACGTCGCTGGCGGCCTCGTCGGCTCGCCGATCAATCTTGTCCGGGCGAAGACCGTCGATCTGCTCGTGCCCGCCGAGGCCGAGATCGTGATCGAAGGCTACATCGACACCGAATGGCTGGAGCCGGAGGCCCCGTTCGGCGAGAGCCACGGCCACGTCAACCTGCAGGAATACAACGCGTTCATGGACGTGACCTGCATCACCCGCAAAAAGAAGGCGATCCTCACCTCGATCATCAGCCAGGTCACGCCGTCGGAATCGAGCCTCATCAAAAAGGTCGGCATGGAGCCGATGCTGCTCAATTCCCTCCGCAACGGTCTCGGCTTGAAGTGCGTCAAGCGCGTGTTCCTGCACGAGCCGCTGACCAACCTGCGCAAGGTCGTCATTCTCGTCATCGAGCGCGATACCCCGTCGGTGGAGGTCTGGCGCGCGATCTACGGCCTGCTCGGCCAGAACCGGGCGATGGGCAAGTTCGTGATCGCCATCAACGACGACATCGATCCCGAGAACATGGACGCGGTATGGTGGGCGATGTCGTACCGCTGCAATCCCGTGCTCGACGTGCAGATCATGCAGCACCGCGACCAGGGCCATGGCCCCCGCAGCCAGCGCAACGGCGGCGTCGATGCGTCGGTGTGCTTCGATGCCACGCTGAAGGACGACTTCCCGCCGATCTCCCTGCCCAAGAAAGAATACATGGAGCGCGCCAAGGTCATCTGGGACGAGCTCGGCCTGCCCACACTGAAACCGCAGAGCCCGTGGTTCGGCTACTCCCTCGGCGACTGGAGCGAGGACTTCGACGTCCAGGCCGACCGCGCCGTGCAAGGCGACTATTGGGTGACCGGCGACATCATCGCCCAGCAACGCCGCAACGACGTCGAGATGAATACGGAGATCGGCCGCCTCTCGAAAAAGAAAGATGGCGACCATTGATGAACGGGGTCAGACCCTGCGGGTCTGACCCCCTCTTGGCCTAACGTACCAAGTTATCAATACGACCCAGCGGATCACGCGACCTCAAATTTCCGCACACAGAGAGGGTCAGACCCGCAGGGTCTGACCCTGAGTTCACCCCGCCAACCACTCCGCCAACGCCGCATTCACCGCCTCCGGCCGCTCCAGCGTCGACAGGTGCCCGCAGTCCGGCACGATCACCAACCGCGCTCCCGCGATGCCTGCGGCGATCTCCGCCGCGATATCAGGCGGCGTCTGCAAATCCTGCGCGCCCGCCAGCACAAGGGTAGGGCATCGCACAGCCTCCAGCCCCGGCCGCGCATCCGGCCGCGCGATGATCGCCTCCTGCTGACGCAAGAACGCATCGAGCCCCGTATCGTCGGCCATCTGCAGCACGGTCGCGACCAGATCGGCCTCTCCGAGCCGTGCGGGATGGATCAGCCGCGGCATCAGCATCCCCTGTACCTTGCGGACCCCTTCTACCCGCGCGATCTCCATGAGACGGCGGCGATCGGCGACGCGCTCGGGCATGTCCGGCCGCGCGCTGGTATCGAGCAGCGCGATCCGCGTCACACGCTCCGGCGCGGCCCGCTGGATCGCCAGCGCGATGTAGCCGCCCATCGACAACCCAGCCAGCGCGAACCGCTCCGGCGCAACCGCCAGCACGTCCCGCGCGATCGCTTCCAACCGGTCGGAGCGGGCGTGATCGGCGACCAGCACCAAGCGCTCCCGTCCGAACGCCGACACTTGAAGCGCAAACAGCGCCGGTGAGCACAGCAACCCAGGAACGAGAACGAGGGGCTCGGCAGCAGCCGCGGTCATGGTTTTCTCCCGCAATTCTGTATTGGAACAGGTCCGTGTAGCACTTTTATCCCTATTCCGAGCATTGCCGGGGGAATCGCACACCTCTCCTGACAAAGGCGCATACCCGCCCTTGAATCACCGCGATTTATGTGTCATTGGCCGCACGTCGTGAGCGCAGGGGTCTGAATACTCGCGATTCGATTGATCCCTTTCATGCGCCGGCCTTTCCGGTGGAAATGTTTTGCCCCGCATTGTGGCATCCGATCCTCCCCCTGCGTCTCGACGACCGCCACTGCCCCCGCATCCCGCGGGCGGGCGTGTCGAATCTGCTGGAGACGTAGTCGTTGGAGAGCATCACCTTTGCCGAGCTACCGCTTGGCGCCAAGCTCCAGGCCGCCATAGTCGCGTCTGGTTATACGGTCCCAACCCCCATTCAGGCCCAGGCTATTCCTGTCGCCGTGACCGGCCGGGACGTCCTGGGTATCGCGCAGACCGGAACCGGCAAGACCGCTTCGTTCGTATTGCCGATGATCGAGCGGCTTGAAACCGGCCGCGCCCGGGCACGCATGCCGCGCTCGCTGATCCTGGCGCCGACCCGGGAGCTCGCCGCCCAGGTGGCGCAGAGCTTCGAAAAATACGGCGTCAATCACAAGCTGAACACGGCGCTGCTGATCGGCGGCGTGTCGTTCGACGAACAAAACCGCAAGCTCGATCGCGGCGCCGACGTTCTGATCGCGACACCCGGCCGGATGCTGGACCATTTTCAACGCGGCAAGCTGCTGTTGACCGCCGTCGAAATCCTCGTCATCGACGAGGCCGACCGGATGCTCGACATGGGCTTCATCCCCGACATCGAGCGCATCTGCAAGCTGCTGCCGACACGCCGGCAGACGCTGTTTTTCTCTGCCACCATGCCGACCGAGATCCAGCGTCTCGTCGACACCTTCCTCAAGGATCCCGTGCGGATCGAGGTGGCGAAGCCGGCAACGACCGCCAAGACGATCACGCAACAGTTCCGCTTCTGCGCCTCGAACGAGGATTGGGAGAAGCGCGAGATCCTGCGCGATCTGATCCGCTCCGAGCAGGTGCGCAACGCGATCATCTTCTGCAACCGCAAACGCGATGTCGCGATCCTGCACAAGTCGCTGGTCAAGCACGGCTTCAATGCCGGCGCGCTGCACGGCGATATGGATCAGACCTCACGAACGGCGACGCTCGACAAGTTCCGCAACGGCGAAATCATGCTGTTGGCGGCCTCCGACGTTGCCGCACGCGGCCTCGACATCCCCGACGTCAGCCACGTCTTCAACTACGATATTCCCTGGGCTGGCGACGACTATGTCCACCGCATCGGCCGCACCGGCCGCGCGGGCAAGGAAGGCAACTCGCTGTCCCTCGTCACGTCGGAAGATCTGAAGCTGATCAAGGACATCGAGAAGGTCACGGGCGAACAGCCGATCTGGATCGGCCAACCGCCAACCGCCGAAGACTTTGCCGACTCCGGCAAACGCCGGGGGCGTGGTGGCCGGGCAGCCGCCGTCAAGGGCGCCAGCCGAAGTGAAGGTCGCGGCGAAGCGCGCGGTCAAAATCGCGGCGAAGCGCGCGGTGAGAGCCGTGGTAATCGTCCAGAACGTGGCGAGCGCGACGCGCCGCGGGAAGGTTATTCTGCAGCCCGCGCGAGTCGACCGCGCCAGCATGGACGCAGTCCACGGCCGGCAGCCGATGGCGTTCCGATCGCTCCCACACCAGTGGTCGCGGGAGAAGCAGCGGTGCAACAGCCAAGGCAGCAAGCCTCGGCGCATGCGCCGGAGCGGCAACCGCACGAACGGCAGCCCAGGCGCGAGCGCCGCCCACCCGATGCCATCCCCGGCTTCGGCGATCAGCCGGCCATCCCGACCGGAGAGCGCAACAATGACACCCCGCGTGCACCGCGCAATCAACCGCGCGCGGCGGCCCCCATGCAGGAAAACGGCGAGGCGCGCGAGCGCACGAACGATCAGCCAAGGCAGGATCGTCCGAGGCAAGATCGGCCACAACCAGAACGCTCACTAGAAGGGCGTTCGCGGGAAGATCGACCGCAGCGGGATCGCGCACCACAACAAGAGCGTTCTCAGCAGGCGCGCCCCAAGCGTGAAGGTGGAAGGCCGTCTCAGCAGGCCGCCGAAGGGGGCAACAGCGGTTTCGCGGACAACGTCCCAGCGTTCCTCCGCCGCCCCGTCCGCCCAGCCAAGGCTGTCGCGAACGAATAGGCCGCGTTCGCTCCGTAGACTGGGTCAAGCACGTGCGCGACCCAGCATTTCACAGCGAGAGCGCCAAAGCTGGGTCGCGCTTCACTTGACCCAGACCTACCTCGGCCTCACGGCCACTTCACCACCGGCGGCAGGCTCGACAGGATCGAGTCGACATTACCGCCGGTTTTCAGACCGAAGATCGTGCCGCGATCATAGAGCAAGTTGAACTCGACATAGCGGCCGCGGCGCACCAGTTGCTCGTCGCGGTCGGCCACGGTCCACGGCGTCGCCCAGTTGTGGCGCACGATCATCGGATAGACCTCGCGAAATGCGCGCCCCACGCTCTGTGTTAAGGCCAACGCCGCGCCAAAACCGCCGTCCGCATCCGCCGGCGTCAGGTAATCGTAGAAGATGCCGCCGACACCGCGCATTTCCTTGCGATGCGGCAGATAGAAATACTCCTCGCACCACGTTTTGTAGCGCGGATAGTCGGCGACCGCGTGCCCCGCGCAAGCGGTCTGCATAGCCGCGTGAAAAGCAACCGTATCGGGATCTTCCTGCGTTCGCCGCCGGTTGAGCATCGGCGTCAGATCAGCCCCGCCACCAAACCACCACTTGGTCGTGACCACGTGCCGGGTGTTCATATGAACCGTCGGTATGTTCGGGTTCACCGGATGCGCGATCAGCGAGATGCCGGAGGCCCAGAACCGCGGATCCTCGTCCGCGCCCGGGATCTGCTTGCGGAACTCCGGCGCGAACTCGCCGTGGACGGTCGAGGTATGCACGCCGACCTTCTCGAACACCCGCCCGTGCATCAGGCTCATCACACCACCACCACCCGGTTTCCCGGTATGGTCGCGGCGCTGCCACGGCGTGCGAATAAACCGGCCGGGCTCGCGCGCATCGGGCGCCTTTGGCGCATCCGCCGGCAGCTCCGCCTCGATCGCCTCCAGCGCCGCGCAAATATCGTCGCGCAGCGCCTCGAACCATTGCGTGGCCTCGTGGCGCCTGTCGCCCGGATCTCCGGCAGCGTCGCTCATTATCAATCCGGCGGTTGCGAGTCCCGTTGAGTCCGAACTCAATTCTACGCGGCGGCTTGCCGCCCTGCGGGCAACATGAGGGGCATTCAGCCCCTCAAACGCCCTCGACTAGGGACACTGCCCCTGGACCCGATTTAAAGGGTAAGTTTCCAAAGAACCAGACTGGAACCGGTTTGGGAGGAGCGTCACTAATCAACCGGCGCAGCCTCAGCTTGCGCAAGAAGCTGCGGCAGGGCGACCGCGAACTCCAGCACGCGCTCCAGCACCAACCCACGCTGCCGGTCCTGGGTGACGAGATGGTAGCTGTCGTCCAGCACGATCAAGTCGACGACCCCACCAAGCCGCTGCTGCAGGTCCTGGCTGGAAGACAGCGCGCTGCGGTCGTCGTGGCGCGGATGAAAAATCAGGCATGGCTGCTTGACGTCTGCGAGACGGGCCGACACCTCGCGCGCCAGCCACTTCACCTCGAGGAATGCGCCTCCCGAACGTCCCATAACATCGGTGCTCGGTCGCCCATCCCTCGCCAAAGCCGCCAACATCGCATCGCGCAACGCGTCGTCCTTGATACCGAACGGCGGGCGTTCGTCGAAACGGACGAGGTTGGCGAGACGTTTGTTGCCAAGCACACTCAGCGCGGTGCCATACCAGGGCATCGCCCAACCATTGGGCCAGAACGTCGGGGCGAACAATGCCAGACCGTGCACGCGCTCGGGATAGTCCGCCGCTGCCTTCAGCGCGAGCAAAGCACCGACGCCAAGACCGCCGACAACGACAGTGTCGCAACGTTTCGACAGTTCCGCGAGCGCTTCATTGACGGTCTTGGACCACTGCCGCCACGTGGTTGCGGCCAACAGATCGCGCGAGCCGCCATGACCATAAAGCAGCGGGCAAGTCACCGTGTAACCGGCGCGCGCAAGCCCGTCGGCCACGTAATCCACGTCGGACGGACTGCCACCCAGACGATGGACCAGCAGAAAGCCGAAGCGGCTGCCCTCGTGGAGCACATCGGCGATTTGCACGCCGCATTTTTGAGCGCTGCTCATACCGCTCACTCTAACGGAAGAATATGGAATTCTTACTAGGGCCTGTCGTCAGTTGAGCCAGAACAGTACGCAAAACAGTGCAACGGCCGCAAGGAAAGTGTTGGCGAGCTTGTCGTAGCGGGTGGCGAGTGCGCGGTATTGCTTGAGGTTTCCAAAGAACCGCTCGACGAGATTGCGCTCACGGTACAATGCGAAGTCGGTTTCGCGCTGCACTTTGCGATTTG
>CAMDPA010000035.1 GCA_945903565.1 Devosia equisanguinis
CGCCAAGGTGCGCATCGAGTTCATGCTGCATCTGGCCGCCTACAACCTGTCGCGCGCCGTGGCGCTCGCGGGCGAGCTGATGGCGCTCATGGCATGCGCTCTGGTGGCACTGCTGTGCACCCGGCCGCTAGAGCATCCACCTCAAACCCGCCAGCGCTCGACGCCCAGGTGGACCGCACGACACATCCTGGAGCTCGCGTTGACACCTCACGTCCCGACCGCACAGGTTTAACGACGGCCTCTTCAAGGGGGAGGCGCGCGCGGCGCCGGCACCGCAAGGGCCGAAATGGGTCAACGAAGCCCCGCGCCCTCCACCTGCCTGCGATGTCCGCTGCCTTGGCGGCGGCGGACATCGTGTTGCGTGACGGGGCGCGGCCCCAACTCGGCCTGCTCGGCTGATCAGTCGAGCAGCTCTTTCGGAACCTTGCCGCCGTTGGCGGCGAGTTTGGCGATGACCTGCTTGTGCAGCCACATGTTCATGGTGGCGGTGTCCTTGGTGTCGCCGGTGTAGCCGAGTTCGGCGGCCAGCTCGCGACGGGGGGCGAGGCCGCTGTCCATTTTGAGGAGCTTCATCAGGTCGACGATCGACTTGCGCCAATCGAGGTCCTCGTCGTGGTCGTCCGCCAATTTGTCCATGATCGCGGTGACGTCGACCGCCGGCATCGCGCCGCCAGCGGCTGCCGTAGCGCCGGCCGCTACTGCTGCCGCCGCGGCGGCTGGATCGGTGGATGCCGGGGCAGCGTGCGCCGAGCCGCCGAAGATGGCCGATACGATCTTGCCGAATATGCTCATGACAGACTCCTTGTACTTCGTGGACCACCAATCTAGCGGTTTCAACCGTGGCGCGGCCAGCACGCAACAATGCGTGGACGTCGCGTGGGCTGCCGCTTTGTCGTCGCGACAGGGCTCCAGGACGGGGTTCTGCCAAGCGGGGTTAGGGAATATGCTCGGGGGACTTTTGGCGCTGCTGGCCGCGGCGACGTTTGCGCTCAACAGCGCGACGGCGCGCCGTGCCGTGTTGAGCGGTTCGGTGATGCAGGGCATCGCGATCACCGTGCCGCTCGGCGTGCCCGCGTTCTTCCTGGGCGCGCTGCTGCTGGGTCAGCTCGACGTGTTGGCGCGGATGCCGGCAATGGCGGTGCTGTGGCTGTCGCTTGCGGGCATCGCTCATTTCGTCTGGGGCCGCTTTTTCATTTACCGCGCACAAGAGATGATCGGCGCCAATCTGGCGGGAACGCTGCAGCAGTTCGATCTCGTGTTGTCGCTGGGGCTCGCGGTTATCGTGCTGGGCGAGGTGCTGACGCCGCTGCGGATTTTCGGCATCGCGCTGGTTATTCTGGGGCCTGCACTGGCGTTCAGCGGCGAGACGGAGCGGTCGCGAACAGCTGCAAAAGGCGCGCAAGTGCAGTTCTCGCCGCGCCATATGGAGGGGTACGGATACGTCGCCTTGTCGTCGATCGGTTACGGGCTGTCGCCGATCTTCACGGCGCTCGGGCTGCGCGAGCTGGGCCCTGGCGCCAGCATGACCGGCGGCCTCGTCGCCTATCTGGCCGCGACGCTGGCGGTCGCTGTAGTGGTGGTGGCGACCGGCAGCGTGCGTCATGTCGGCGAAACGAGCCCGATGGCGTGGCGATGGTTCGGCTTCGCGGGGCTGTCGGTCAGCGTCTCGCAAATGCTGCGGTTCGCAGCGCTGTCGCTGGCGCCGGTCACGGTGGTGCAGCCGATCCAGCGGCTCTCCAAGCTGTTCTTGTTCGTGTTCAGTTGGCTCATGAACCGCGAGCATGAAGTGTTCAACCCGCGCCTGTTGCTGGCGGCGGTGGTTTCATTGTTCGGCGCCGCAATGCTCTCGATCAGCACCGAGGTATTTCTCTCGATGGCGCCGTGGCCGGACTGGATCGTCCGGGCGGTGCGGTGGCAATGGCCGTGAGACCTGCCACTTTGCTTAGCGCTGCCCAACTCTGCGGCAGAGAAGCACCGGAGAACGCCTAATCTTTGTGCATTATTGAACTGACCGGCTGTACGCGCAGCGGCCTGGCGTATTGATACTAATAATACTTTTACACTTGTGCGAAATTGGCACGGTTCTTGATCATACCGCCCGGGATTGTGGCAGCTGCGGTGAAAGCGTGCAGTTTGCCCAAAAATCAGGCTGGGCTATTTGGGGAGCGGACATAATGGAGAAACTGCAGACCGGCGTGGACGTGTTCTTTCTACTGATGGGCGCGATCCTCGTCTTCGCGATGCACGGCGGCTTTGCGTTCCTGGAGGTCGGCACTGTCCGCCACAAGAACCAGGTCAACGCGCTGTGCAAGATCATGGTCGACTTCGCAATCTCGACCGTGTGCTATTTCCTCGTCGGCTATGCGATCGCCTATGGCATCAAGTTCACCTTCAACGCCGAGACGATCTCCGGCGGCGGGCAGGGCTTCGACGGCCAAGGGTTGTCGCTGGTCAAGTTCTTCTTCCTGGCGACGTTCGCGGCGGCTGTGCCCGCGATCATCTCGGGCGGCATCGCCGAGCGGGCCAAGTTCGGGCCGCAGTGCGTCGCCACCGCCCTGATCGTCGGCCTGTGCTACCCGCTGTTCGAAGGCATCATCTGGAACAAGAACTACGGGCTGCAGGAATTCCTGTTCGACAAGCGCCTGGGCGCGCCGATGAAGGACTTCGCCGGCTCGATCGTGGTTCATGCGTTCGGCGGCTGGGCGGCGCTGGCCGCGGTCCAGCAACTTGGGCCCAGGCTCGGCCGCTATGGCAAGGACGGCCGCTCGATCGGCATTCCGCCGTCGTCGATCCCGTGGCTCGCGATGGGCTCGTGGATGCTGTGCGTGGGCTGGTTCGGCTTCAACGTGATGAGCGCGCAGGGCCTCAAGGATGTGACCGGCCTCGTCGCGATGAACTCACTGTTGGCGATGTGCGGCGGCATTCTGGCGGCGATGATCGCGGGCGATAACGATCCGGGCTTCATTCACAACGGCGCGTTGGCGGGCCTTGTCGCGGTGTGTGCGGGCTCGGACGTCATGCACCCGATCGGTGCCTTCGTGACCGGCGGCGTGGCGGGCGTGATTTTCGTCTACGTCTATCAGAAGGCCACCAACGTCTGGAAAATCGACGACGTGTTGGGCGTGTGGCCGCTGCACGGGCTATGTGGCCTGTGGGGTGGAATCGCGTGCGGCATCTTCGGCCTCAAGGCGTTCGGTGGCCTTGGCGGGGTGACGTTCGGCGCGCAGCTGGTCGGCAGCGTGATGGGCGCGGCGGCCGGGTACATCTCGGGCTGGATCGTCTACAAGCTCGTCGACAGCCTGATGGGCATCCGGATGTCGGCGGACGACGAGCGGCTGGGTGCCGATCTTGCGATCCACAAGATCAGCGCCAATCCGGAAGGCGATATGACGTCGCGGGTTGGGCAATAGGAACAGCGCGACCCGGCACTCCACGACGGCGCGCACAAGCTGGGTCGCGCGAAAGCTTGACCCAGCCTACGCGGAGAATGCTCTATTGAGTGCGCGAGACCGATGTCGACCAGCCGCCGCTGCTGCCGACGTCCGAGGGGCCGCCGCTCGGACGCATGCCGTTCGACGGCGCGTTCTTCGCTTCGATGACACGTGCCGCGCCAACGCCGCGGGCGGGCTTTGCGGGCTGGGTGAGTACCGCCGGCGTCGGCACGGGGGCAGCGCCCGGCTTCACCATCGCGCGGACGTATTCGACATTGGCTGCGGCGGCCTCCGGCGACTGAACGGCCGACGCCAGCGTCTTGGCTTCGTCGTGGCGGCCTTGCAAGCCGAGCACGATCGCGAGGTTCTGCTTGAGCTTGGGATCGTTGCTGGTGGCCAAGGCCTTGCGCAGGATCTCTTCCGCCTTGGCGGGTTGGCCGCCTGCGGCATGCGCCATTGCCAGATTGTTCAGCACCGAGGGCTGGCCGGGCGAAATCGAGAGCGCGCGCTCGTAGAACGGGATCGCATCGGCGAACTTGCCCTGCTTGGCGAGCACGGTGCCGCGCGCGGACGTCAGCTTCCAGTCCGGCTTGGTGGGGTCCTCGGCTATGCCGAGCAGCTTCTCGGCGACCGCAACCTGGTCGAACTCCAGCGCCAGGCGACCGTATTCGGAAGCCAGCTCCGCGCTGTCGCCATGCAGCAACGACGCGCCCTGAAGCACGCCGAAAGCCTGCTCCTTTTGGCCGGCGGCCTTCAGATTGCGTGCATAGGCGAGCGCGATCTTGAGGTCGGCCGGTTTCTGCTTGTGCTGCGCGCCCCAGTGCTCGATCGCCTTGTGGAGCTCGGATTTTGGCCCTGTTTTCTGGCTGATCTGCTGGGGACCAGCATTTTGAGTGCCATCGCTGCCGCTGCTGTTGCCGAGGCTGGCGGTCTGCTGCGGGGCGAGCATGTTGTCGAGCGATTCGAGCGCACCGCCCACCGAACATGCGCCGGTGAGGAGCGCCACGGCGATCGCAGCCAGGACGCCGCGCGAAGACCGCAGCTGGCCGCAAAACAGGGCGGATTGAGCACGCATGGACTTTTCTCCGGATAGCGCCAAATCAGGCGAGAGGTGATTCGTTTCTACCGTCAGTTGCCGGGACAGCCCTCAATAGAGCGTTAACTGCACAGCCTGCGGACTCTACGTATCCTGGCGCGTTGTATTGGAGCCCGCCGCAGGGTAATTCGTGCGGGCTGTCACGCTTCAGGAAACCTCCGCTGCAGGATCCCTCCGACATGACCCAGTCCCCGAGCACCGCCGATCTGCTTCTCGCCAGCGATAGCCCCGGGTCCGCACGCCGGGTGTGGCTGGTTCCCGAGCGCGGCGGCGCGGAAGCGGCTGGTGTCGGCGCGGCACATCGGACCTGGCTGGACGCGCAAAAGTTCAAAGGGGCGGCGCGCAAGCTGGTGCTATTGCCCGGCGAGGGCGGTCAGCTTGCGGGCGCGGCGCTCGGCCTGGGCGACGGGCGGACGGGTGATCCGGCAGGGCCAGCCGACCTGTTGTGCGGGCTGTTGTCGGCGCAATTGCCAACCGGCCTGTACGAGCTTGCCGGTGTGGTTGCCGAGCCGGAGCTCGCCGCCATCGCCTGGGGGCTCGGCGCCTATCGGTTCCGCCGCTACAAGACCGGTAACGCGGCGGACGAGGCCGCGCAGCTCAAGCTGCCGGCCTCGGTCGACCGGGCCCGTGCGCTCGCCATTGTCGATGCGGTCTGGATGGGCCGCGACCTGATCAACACGCCGGCCTCCGACATGGGCCCGGCCGAGCTCGAAGCGGCCGCCCGCGCGGTGGCCCATCGGTATGGCGCCAGCGTCGAAGCGGTCGTTGGAGACGACCTGCTGGCCCGCAATTTCCCGATGATCCATGCCGTTGGCCGCGCCAGCACGCGGGCGCCACGACTGATTGATCTCAGATGGCAGAAGCCGGGTGGCCGGGCCGACGCGCCGCGCGTTACGCTGGTCGGCAAGGGCATCTGCTTCGATACCGGCGGTCTCGACATCAAGCCGTCGAGTGGCATGCTGTTGATGAAGAAGGACATGGGCGGGGCCGCGACCGCGCTGACGCTTGGCTCGATGATCATGGCGCTTGGCATCGACGTGCGCTTGCGCGTGCTGATCCCGGCGGCGGAGAACTCGATCGCGGGCAACGCGTTCCGCCCACAGGACGTGATCCGCACGCGCGACGGGCGCACGGTGGAGATCGGTAACACCGACGCTGAAGGCCGCCTGGTGCTGTCGGATGCGCTGTCGCTGGCGGACGAAGAAGCGCCCGATACGTTGCTGACCTTCTCGACGCTGACAGGCGCGGCCCGCGTGGCCCTGGGGCCAGATTTGCCGCCGGTCTACTCCGACGACGACGCATTCGCGGCCGAGATCGCGGCTGCGGGTCTGGCGGTTGGCGATCCGACCTGGCGGCTGCCGTTCTGGGGCGGCTACGAGAAGACGCTCGACAGCGAGGTCGCGGACATGGGCAACGTGGCCGAGGGCGGGTTTGCCGGCTCGATCGTCGCCGCGTTGTTTCTGCGCCGGTTCGTGAAGCGCGCCCGTCGTTTCGCCCACTTCGACATCTACGGATGGCGGCAGGCCCAGCGCCCGCTCGGGCCCAAAGGGGGCGAGCCGCAAACCGCGCGCGCCATGCTGCAGGTGTTGGAGCGGATGTATCGCGTGTGAATGGTAGGTCGGGCTGAGGCTGGCACTTCTGCCGGTCGAAGCCCGACGCAGCACGCGAGTGGGGGGCTCGGGAATGTCGGGCTTCGCGCAAAGGGCGCTCAGCACCGACCTACGAGCGTACGAAGAATTCGAGAGGAAATATGAGCAGCGAGAGCAGCGAGCGGCTTGATCCGCGCCGTCACGCTTACCGCGACGATCTGGCGGCAGAGAGTTTGCGCGGCAAGGTCGAAGCTCCCGATTATGCCGCCGGCGTGCCGCATCGGGTCGCCCGGGCCGCCGTCGCCTTGCGCCGCGCGCCGGACGGTGCGCTCGGCTTCGATACCGAGATGCTGTTCGGCGAGGCGGTCACCGTCTACGACACGGCCGACGGCTGGGCGTGGTGCCAGGCCGAGCAGGATGGCTACGTCGGTTATGCGCCGGCCGATGCGCTCTCTCCCGATGTTGTGCTTACGACGCATCGCGTGACGGCGATCGGCACGTTCTTGTACGGCAGCGCCGACGTCAAATCGCCGCCGCTGATGCACCTGTCGATCAACGCGCCGCTGGCGGTGGCGGAAACCGGCGACAAGTTCTACCGGCTCGCCACCGGCGGTTTCGTCGTCGACCGGCACGTCGCGCCACTCGCCAAGGTCGCGCGCGATTTCGTCGACGTGGCCGAGCGCCTGATCGGCGTGCCCTATCTGTGGGGCGGGCGGACACGCGTCGGCCTGGACTGCTCCGGCCTCGTTCAGCTGGCGATGCAGGCGAGCGGGCTCGCCTGCCCGCGCGACAGCGACATGCAAGAGGCGGACGTCGGCGCCAATCTGTTGGTGCCGGACGGGCTGGAAGGCCTGCAGCGCGGCGATCTGGTGTTCTGGCGCGGGCACGTCGGCATGATGGTGGACGGCGTGATGCTGCTGCATGCCAACGCGCATCACATGGCGGTGGTTGCCGAGCCGCTTTCGGTCGCCATGCAACGTATTGCCAAGACGGGCGGCGACATCCGTGCCATCAAACGCCCAGCCGCGTTGAGCAGCGAGCCGGTGAATGCGGCGGCATAATTAACGCGAATCAGTATGATGGCACCATGATCCCAGTCACCACATTCGCCCGCAAAACGGTTGCCGTGTTCGGCCTCGGCGGGTCCGGCATCGTCACGGCCAAGGCGCTCGCGCTCGGCGGCGCCAAGGTCGCGGCTTGGGACGACAACGCGGCGGCGCGAGCGGCTGCCGAAAAGGAAGGCGTCGCGCTGGTCGATCTTTCCACGGCCGAGTGGAAGGGCTTTGCCGCGCTGGTGCTTGCACCGGGCGTGCCGCTCACCCACCCTGAGCCGCACTGGACCGTGACACGCGCGAAGGCCGCCAAGGTTCCCGTGATCGGCGACGTCGAGCTGTTCTGCCGCGAGCGCGCCAAGCACGCGCCGTTCTGCCCGTTCATCGCCATCACCGGCACCAACGGCAAATCGACGACGACCGCGCTGATCGCGCATCTGCTGAAGGCCGACGGCCGCGACGTGCAGATGGGCGGCAACATCGGCACGCCTGTCCTGGCGCTGGAATCGATCCATTCGGCGGCCTTCTACGTGATCGAGATGTCGTCGTTCCAGATCGATCTGACGCCTTCGCTGAAGCCGACCGTCGGCGTGCTCTTGAACATCACGCCTGATCATCTCGACCGCCACGGCACGATGGAGAACTATGCGGCGATCAAGGAACGGCTGGTGGTGCAGTCCGAGCAGTCCTGCGTCGGCGTCGACGACGTCCGCTGCCTCGGGATCGCCAAGCGCATCGAGAAGCGCCGCTACTGCTACTCGTTCTCGACCGCCCAGGAGTACAAGAACGGCTACCACCTCGCCGGCACCAATCTGCGGTTCGAGACCCCGGACATGAAGGAGGACCTGGCCGACATCGGGTCCGTGCGCGCGCTGCGCGGCACCCACAACGGCCAGAACGCATTGGCGGCCGCAGCAGCACTCGGCGCGCTTGGCGGCATGATGTTTCCAGCCAGCATCAACCCGTTCCTCAAGCTCGATGGCAGCCTGAAACGGCGGCTGTTCGAGAACGACGCCGACTTCGCGTATCGCATGACGATCCCCCGCAACAAGCAGGTTCCCAGTCACGCCGCCGTCCAGCGCCGCCGCGTGGCGCTGCAGAATGCCTTCGCCAGCTTCCCCGGCCTTGCCCACCGGCTGGAGGAAATCGGCAGCGTCGATCGCGTGCAGTTCATCAACGACAGCAAGGCAACCAACGCGGACTCGACCGCCAAGGCGCTGGCGACGTGGGAGCGCGACATCTTCTGGATCGCCGGTGGCAAGCAGAAGGAAGGCGGCATCGCCGAGCTGGAGCCGTTGTTCCCGCGCGTCGCCAAGGCCTACCTGATCGGCGCGTCGAGCGACGAATTCGCCGCCACGCTGGAGGGCAAGGTCGCGTTCGAGCGCTGCGAAACGCTCGACAAGGCGCTGGCCGCCAGTGCGCGCGACGCGGCCCAATGCGCCGGGCCCGAGCCCGTCGTGCTGTTGTCGCCAGCGTGCGCTTCCTACGACCAGTTCAAGAACTTCGAAGTTCGCGGTGATGCGTTCCGTGCGTTGGTGACGGCCCTTCCAGGCCTCGTCACTGTTGCACGGAGCAGCTGATGCGCATATCGCGGGCGGATCGCAGCGTCATCAGCCAGTGGTGGCTGTCGTTCGACCGCGTGCTGGTTGCAGCGCTGCTGGCGCTTGCGGGAATGGGCGTGATCCTCGCGCTGGCCTCGAGCCCGTCGGTGGCGCTCAAGAAGGGCCTGCCGCCGCTCTACTTCGCCGAGCGCCAGATGGTGTTCACCGGGCTTGGCGTGCTGATCATGCTGGTGGTGTCGATGCTGTCGCCGCGCGCGATCCGGCGGCTGGCGCTGGCGCTGTTCATTGCATCGGTAGCGGCGATGATCGCGGTCCTGGCGGTTGGCGACGAAATCAACGGCGCGCGGCGCTGGCTGCGGATCGCGGGCCTTTCGCTGCAGCCGTCGGAACTTGCCAAACCGGCGTTCGCGGTGCTGGCGGCGTGGGCGTTCTCGCAGAGCGAGCAGCGGCCGGATATGCCGGCCCTGCCGTTCGCGTTTCTGCTGCTCGGCCTCTTCGCGACGCTACTGGTGCTGCAGCCCGACATCGGCCAGACGCTCTTGATCGGCGCGGTCTGGGTTGCGCTGTTCCTTTTGACCGGTCGCTCGAATATGTGGGCGCTCGGCTTCGGCGCGGCGGGCGCAGTCGGGCTGGCGGCCGCTTATGCGAGCTTTTCGCACGTGCGCGCGCGCATCGACCGTTTCATTGCGCCGGTGCGGGGCGACAACTCGCAGCTCGACCGGGCGCATCAGGCCTTCGCTGAAGGTGGCTTGTTCGGCCGCGGCCCCGGCGAGGGCACGATCAAGACCGTGCTGCCGGACGCGCACACCGACTTCGTATTCGCCGTCGTCGCGGAGGAGTTCGGCGCGATTGCCTGCCTCGTCCTCATCGTGTTGCTTGCGACGATCGTGCTGCGCCCGTTGCTGCGGGCGGTTGGTAAGCCTGATAGTTTCGTGCGCTATGGATCGGTGGCGCTGGCGCTGCTGGTCGGCCTGCAGGCGCTGATCAATCTGGGGACCAACGTCGGGCTGCTGCCGGCAAAGGGCATGACACTGCCATTCGTGTCGGTGGGGGGATCGTCGACGCTGGCGATGTCGATTACGTGCGGAATGCTGATCGCTCTTTCGCGCCGGCGCGCTAGTTCCGAGCGCTTCAAATTGCCCGAATTGGCCGTCACTGATGGCCCGCTCGGATCGTCTCGATCGGGGGCTTAGTTGACCGAACGCCTTATCATGCTGGCCGCCGGGGGCACGGGCGGCCATCTGTTTCCTGCCTTTGCGCTGGCCGAAGAGTTGGGCCGGCGGGGCTATGCAGTGGAACTGGCAACCGACATGCGCGGCGACCGCTACGGCACGGGCTTTCCCGCGCGCACGGTGCATCGCATCCATTCCGCCACGCTTGCCAGCCGATCTCCCTTTGCGATGGCCAAGACCGGCATTTCGCTCGCGCGCGGCGTCAAGCAGGCGCATGCGCTGTTGGGGGCGTCCCGGCCGCTCGTGGTCGCGGGCTTTGGTGGCTATCCGAGTTTCCCGCCCTTGCTGGCCGCGAGCATGCGCGGCATTCCGACCCTGCTGCACGAACAGAACGCGGTGCTCGGCCGTGCCAACCGGATGCTGGCCAAACGCGTCAACGTGATTGCGACATCGTTCCAGAAGGTCGGGCTGGTCGATCCTGGCATCGCGGGCAAGCTGCGCTTCATCGGTAATCCGGTGCGCCAGGCCGTGCTCGACAGCGCCTCGCAGCCCTATGATTTGCCGTTCACGAGCGGCCCGTTCCGTCTGCTGGTGACCGGCGGCAGCCAGGGCGCGCGTTATTTCTCCGATGCGGTGCCGCCCGCGCTCGCCTTGCTTGCGCCCGATCAGCGTGCCCGGATGAGGGTCGTGCAGCAGGCGCGCGAGGAAGACGTGGAGCGCACGCGCGCCGCCTACAGCGCGGCCGGCATCAATGCGGAGGTTGCGACGTTCTTCCGCGATCTGCCTGTCCGGATCGCGGCGAGCCACTTGGTCATCGCGCGCGCAGGCGCTTCGACGGTGGCGGAACTGGCGGTTATCGGGCGGCCGTCGATCCTGGTCCCGTTGCCACATGCGCTTGACAACGACCAGCTTCGGAATGCAACCACACTTGCCGAATCAGGTGGCGCTTGGTGTATCGAGCAGAAGGTTCTCGATTCGCAGCGTCTTGCCCAGGAAATCGGGCGGCTGGCCTACGCGCCGTATAGGCTTGCACGTGCGGCAGCGGCCGCCAAGGCCGAAGGCCGGCCCGACGCTGTGCTGCGGCTGGCCGATTTGATCAGTGAGCTTGCGGGGGACGGAACGGCGGGGAAAGCAGCGGCGGGAGCCTGAGCGCTCCTGATCGCGAAGCACAACACCGAGGGAAGTCTACCAGATGGAAATGCCTCGCAATATTGGCGCGATCCACATTCTCGGGATCGGCGGCATCGGCATGAGCGCGATTGCCGAGATCCTGCACGCCAAAGGCTTCACAGTTCAGGGCAGCGACCAGAAGGACAGCGCCAACGTGCGCCGTCTGCGCGCCAAGGGCATGCGCGTGTTCATCGGTCACGATCCGATCAACCTGATCGGTGCGCGTTACGTGGTGATCTCGACCGCGGTCAAGAACGGTAATCCAGAACTCGAAGCTGCGCGCGCCAAGGGGCTGCCGGTGATCCGCCGCGCTGAAATGCTGGCCGAGCTGATGCGGCTTTATACGACCGTCTCGGTGACGGGCACGCACGGCAAGACGACGACGACCTCGCTGGCCGCGCACATCTTCGCGACGGCCGGGCTCGATCCGACGGTCATCACCGGCGGCATCATCAACGAGTGGGGCTCCAACGCGCGGCTCGGCAAGAGCCCGTGGATGATCGTGGAGGCCGACGAGTCCGACGGCACGTTCATCAAGCTGCCGACGCAGATCGGCATCATCACCAACATCGACCCGGAGCATCTCGACTACTTCAAGACGGTCGAGAACATGCACCGGGAGTTCGAGACTTTCTTCCGCAACATTCCATTCTATGGCCTCGCGGTGACGTGCATCGATCACCCGGTTGTTGAGGAAATGGTCGACCGGCTGAAGCTGCGCGCGGATGGGCGGCCCTTGCTCACCTACGGCACCACGGCCGGCGCCGATCTCGTGTTGGACGACGTGCGCTTCGACGGCCAGTTCACGGTGTTCGACGCCACGCTCGGCGGGCGCGTGAAAGGCGGGGCGCGCAAGCTCACGGGATGGCGCATTCCAATTCCGGGTCAGCACAACGTGCTCAATGCGCTGGCGGCGATCGCGGTCGCGATCGAAGCCGGCATCGCCGACGAGACGATACGTGCTGCGATCGAGGGCTTCTCCGGCGTCAAGCGACGCTTCCAGCTCACCGGCACGTGGAACGGCGTCGGCATCTATGACGACTACGGGCATCACCCCATCGAGATCGCGGCGGTATTGAAGGCGGCGCGGCCGGGCACGAAAGGCCGCGTCTTCGCGGTCGTGGAGCCGCACCGCTACACGCGCGTGCACAGTCTGTTCGAGGAGTTCTGCTCCTGCTTCACGGACGCCGATGCCGTGATCGTCGCTCCGCTCTATGCCGCGGGCGAGCCACCACTCGAAGGCATCAACAGCCGCACGCTGGCCGATGGCATACGCGCCAAGGGGCATCCTTCCGCGACCGCCATCGACAGCCCCAACGACATTGCCGTGCTTGTGCGCCGTTACGCGCAACCGGGCGACATCGTGGTGTGCCTGGGTGCGGGTAATTCCACCGAATGGGCGCACGCGCTGCCGGATCAACTGGCGGCCGAGGTACGGGTAGCGGGAGGCGCGCGCTGATGTTTCCCGACATCGTGCCAGAACTGAAGGAAGCGATGCCGGACCTGGCGGGCCGGCTGATGGCCAACCAGCGCCTCGCCGACATCACATGGTTTCGCGTCGGAGGCCCGGCGCAGGTGTTGTTTTCGCCAGCGCACGAGGCGGATCTCGCCTACTTCCTGTCGCACGCGCCGGCCGATCTGCCGGTTACGGTGATCGGCCTGGGTTCCAATCTGCTGGTGCGCGACGGGGGCCTGCCCGGCGTCGTGATCCGGCTCGGACGTGGCTTTGCCGACGTGATGGTGGAGCCGGGGCATCGGCTGCGCGCGGGCACTGCCGTTCCCGTTGCCAAGCTCGCACGGGCAGCGGCCGATGCAGCGATCTCCGGGCTCGCGTTTTATCGGGGTATTCCAGGCTCGATCGGCGGTGCGTTGCGGATGAACGGCGGCGCGCATGGACGCGAGACGAAGGACACCGTGATCGAGGCGCGTGCGGTCGATCGGTCGGGGCGCATTCATGTGCTCGATCTGGCAGCGCTCGGTTTCACCTATCGCCACTGCAGCGTGCCGAACGACTGGATCTTCACGGAAGCGCTGTATCAGGGCACGCCGGGCGATCCCGCCGAGATCCTGAAACAGATGGACGAGGTCGCGCAGTACCGCGAGGCCAATCAGCCGATCAAGGAGCGCACCGGCGGCTCGACGTTCAAGAACCCGCCGGGCAACAGCGCGTGGCGGCTGGTCGATGCGGCGGGGTGCCGTGGCTTGAGGGTCGGCGGCGCGAAGGTTTCCGAGATGCATTGCAACTTCCTGATCAACGACCAGGAGGCCAGCGCGGAAGATGTCGAGCGGCTCGGCGAGACCGTGCGCGCGCGGGTGAAGGCGACGTCCGGCATCACGCTGGAGTGGGAGATCATCCGGCTCGGCCTGCCGCGCGAGGGCGGGGCGACCGGCGAGGCGCTCGCAATCAAGGTGGCGGCATGACGGGCAGCCGCAGATACAATCACGTCGCCGTTCTGATGGGCGGATGGTCGGCCGAGCGCGAGGTCAGTTTGCGCTCCGGTGCTGCGTGCGCCGATGCGCTGGAGAAATCCGGCTATCGTGTCACGCGCATCGACGTCGACCGCGACATCGCCAGCCGTCTGGCCGAGATCAAGCCCGATGCGTGCTTCAATGCACTGCACGGGCGCTGGGGCGAGGACGGCTGCATCCAGGGCATCCTGGAATGCCTCGCGATTCCCTATACGCATTCGGGCGTGCTGGCCTCGGCGTTGGCGATGCACAAGGGCCGTACCAAGCAGGTTATCGCCGCGGCAGGGGTGCCGGTGGCGGAGGATCGGATCGTCGATCGCGACGTGGCGGCAGCTTCCCATGTGCTGGAGCCGCCGTATGTCGCCAAGCCGGTCGCGGAGGGCTCCAGCGTCGGTGTGGTGATTGTTGCGAAGGGCGCCAACCGTCCACCGGAGTCGATCCGGCAGATCCCGGTGATCGGCAACCAGATCATGATCGAGCATTACGTCGCCGGGCGCGAGTTGACCTGCGGCGTGATCGACGACAAGGCAACCGCGATCATCGATATCGCGCCGGCCAAGGCGCTCGAGTTCTACGACTACGAGGCGAAGTACGCACCGGGCGGGTCCAAGCACATCCTGCCGGCGGAACTTCCCGCCGCTGTGACCGTGGCTATTCAGAAGTACACGCTGGCCGCCCATCGCGCGCTCGGCTGCCGCGGCGTGTCGCGCGCCGACTTCCGCTACGACGACACGCCCGGCGGCACCGGCGAGATCGTGTGCCTTGAAGTCAACACGCAACCCGGCATGACCGGCACGTCGCTGGTGCCGGAGTTGGCGCAGCACGCCGGGATGAGCTTTCCGGAACTCGTGTCGTGGATCATCGAGGACGCGACGACGGATCGTTGATGGTTCGTAGGGCGCAATAGCCCCCTTGGGCGTATTGCGCCGGCTACGTTGCAGCGGCGCATTACGCGTCTTGGCGGAGCCAAGCTTCGCTTGGACGCTATTGCACCCTATGGCGTTGCGCTCCGCCCGTTTACCCCGCGTTAACGACCCTTACGCCATGGTTAGCATCTGCTGAACGACAGCGGATGTAATGGTGGTGTCGTGCTCGTGACGAGCAAAAGACCAATACTTCGCAACGGGTTAGCCTTCGGGCAGCCAGCGGACGGTGAAAACCGGCCGGCGATCGCGTTTTCGCGCGGGCAACGCCGCAGACGCGGCAGTATTGCGCGACGACTGATCGCAACGGTGGCCGTGCTGGCGCTTGGCGTCGCCGGAGCTGCTGTCGCAACGGGCGGGATCGCGGTGCCGCACGTTCCGCGAGACTTCGCGACATTGGCTGATAGCGCGGCGGTTCGAGCCGGATTCACGCTCGCCAGCATCGACGTTAGCGGCCATCGCTATACAAGCGAGCGCGAAATCCTTGCGGCGTTGGCGATCGAGCAAGGCACGCCGATCCTGCGCATCGATCCCGACGCGGCACGCACACGCGTCGAGCGGTTGCCGTGGGTCAAAACCGCCATCGTGAACCGCGTACTGCCCGACGGCATCGCGGTCGAGATTACCGAGCGCAAGGCCGCGGCGCTGTGGCGCCACGCTGGTCGAGACGTGCTGGTCGATATGGAGGGCCGCGAACTGAGCGAGGTTGCCAGCGGCAGCAACGTCGGTTTGCCGCTGCTTGCCGGTGAGGGCGCTGGCCCCGCGGCGGCGTCCATCCTCGGTGCGATCGCAAGCCACGGCGAGATCGCGCGCCACCTCATTCAAACGCATCGCATTGCCGGCCGGCGCTGGACGTTGGAACTCGCGGGCGGAACGCTCGTGCATCTGCCCGGCGACGGCGCGGATGCCGCAATGGCATGGTTCGATTCGCGGGTCGCTGCGGGTCTTCTCGAAGCGGCACTGCAATCCCGCATCGCAGTGATCGATCTCAGGGTTCCCGGCCAGCTCGTCGTGCGCAGCCCGGGCACCGAGCGCCTCCCTCTGGCAACTGGCGAGAGGGGGCGTGGCCATGTTGCTGGGCGCCACTAAGCGGACGGTCGCGACCGGCAGGGTCGTCGCCGCGCTCGACATCGGAACGCATAAGATCAGCTGCCTGATCGCCACGCACGAGCCCGTGTACGCCGAGGGCGGGCAGGCATCGCAGCGGCTACGGACGCTGGGCTTTGGGCACCAACGCTCGCAGGGCATCGAAGGTGGCGCCGTGGTCGATCTTGCGCTCGCGCAAAGCGCGGTCGCGGCCGCGGTCGACCAGGCCGAGCACGCCGCGGGGCTGCGTATCGACGCGGTCCACGTCGGCGTGACATGCGGGCAGCCGCAGTCGAGCACGTTCAACGGCCATGTCGACGTCGAAGGAACGGTGGTCACCCAGGCCGATATCGCCCGCCTCGACGCGGGTGCGCGGGCCTTTGCCGGCCGCACCGGACGAGCGCCGCTGACGCTCAACCGCATTACCTACGGCCTCGATGGAACTCAGGCCGTACGCGAGCCGCGTGGGTTGGCGGGACGCCGCCTGTTCGCCAATCACCACGCTGTCACGGTCGATGGCGGGCCATTGCGCAACATCGAGTTGCTGGTCGAAAGCTGCCAGCTTGGTCTCGCAGATCTGTTGCCCGCGGCCTATGCCAGCGCACTTGCGGCCACAACCGACGACGATCGCCAACTCGGCGTGGCCGTGATCGACATCGGCGCGGGCGTGACCTCGATCGCCGGATTTGCCGACGGCCACTTCGTCCACTGCGGCAGCGTGCCGTTCGGCGGGCAACACATCTCGCGCGATCTGGCGCACGCGCTCGGCATCCCCCTTGCGGAAGCCGAGCGAATCAAGACGCTCTATGGTAGCGTGTCCATCAGTGCCTCCGACGAGCATGAGCTTGTGCCGCTCGGGTCGGAGGAAACGGGCGAGGCCTTGGCACCTGCGGTTACCCGGGCATATGTCGCCCGGCTTGTTGCGCGCCGCATGGAGCTGCTGTTGTTGGACGTGCGGGCCCGTCTCGAGGGCTGTGGCGTCGAGCGTATCCGCCGTGCCAGCGTCGTGCTGACGGGTGGGGCGAGCCAGACGATGGGGCTCGAAGGGGTAGCAGCGGCGCTGCTCGCCAGGCCGGTGCGGGTTTCCGCACCGCGGGCGATCGGCGGTATCGCTGGCAGATTATCGGGTGGCGTTCCCAGCCCGGCGTTTTCCTGTGTCGTAGGCTTGGCGATGGCGGCTTCTCAGCCGTCACCGTGGATTCTGGCAACTGCGGAACGCACACCGGCGCGTTCGGGTTACTTGGGCCGTGTGGAGCGTTGGCTTCGAGAGAGCTTTTGATGAGCCGTGCGCGCTTTGAGAGTTGTCGTGTCCTGAAGGGTTTGGATGCACGGGCATCCGGATCGCCGCCGTCGGGTTTGCGGGTCAGGACAGGAATGCGTCGCGGTGGTCGAGGGAAGGGTGCATGAACATCAAGTTGCAGCTTCCGAAACTGTCCAGCCTGCGGCCGCGGATCACCGTCGTGGGTGTCGGCGGCGCGGGCAGCAATGCCGTGAACAATATGATCACGTCGGGCTTGTCCGGCGTCAACTTCGTCGTCGCCAATACCGATGCGCAGTCGCTTGCCAACTCGACGGCCGAGCACCGCATCCAACTCGGCGCGGCATTGACGGAAGGGCTCGGAGCGGGTGCGCGGCCGGAGATCGGCAAGGCCGCGGCCGAGGAGGCGATGGACGAGATCCGCGCCCAGGTTTCCGGCTCACACATGGTGTTCGTGGCCGGCGGCATGGGCGGCGGCACCGGTACCGGCGCTGCGGCGGTGATCGCGCGCATTGCACGTGAGTGCGGCGCGCTCACGGTCGGCGTCGTGACCAAGCCGTTCCAGTTCGAAGGTACGCGGCGCATGCGGGCGGCCGAGATCGGCATCTCCGCCTTGAAGCCCGAAGTCGATACGCTGATCGTGATCCCCAACGAGAACCTGTTTCGCATCGCCAACGAGCGCACGACGTTCGCGGACGCGTTCGTGCTGGCCGATCAGGTGCTCTATTCCGGTATCGCCTGCGTGGTCGATCTGATCGTCAAGGAAGGCCTGATCAACCTCGACTTCGCCGACGTGCGCACCGTGATGAGCGGCATGGGCACCGCGATGATGGGCACGGGCGAAGCCGCCGGCGATCGCCGCGCGGTGATCGCGGCGGAAGAAGCCATCTCCAATCCGCTGCTCGACGACATCTCGCTGCGTGGCGCACGCGGGCTGCTGGTATCGATTACCGGCAACCGCGACTTGACGCTGTACGAGGTCGACGAGGCCGCCACCCGTGTGCGCCAGGAAGTCGACCCGGAAGCGGTCATCATCGTGGGCGCGAACTTCGACGACACGATGGGAGACCGCATCAGGGTTTCGATCGTCGCGTCGGGGATGGAGCGGCTGGGCGAGCAGAGCCTGAACCAGGGCCAGAACCACGGGCAGGCGCTGGGCACTTGGCAAACCACGCATGCAGCGCCGCATACGGCGACCGACATGCCCTCGCCATCCTATGCGGTCGCACCACCGCCGACGGACGATGGACGCCAGGATCGCGATCACGGGCAACTGTCGAGCTTGTCGTCGGCTTCCGCCCATGCGGCGGAGCCTGGCTATGGTCAGCCATCGCCCTATCAGGCGACCGATCCCGCAGCGGCAACAAGTCCGCATGGCCAATATCAGCAGAGCCGATATCAGCCCGACCAGCATCAGCCCAGTGCACGCCACGTGCCGCAGCAAGCCGATCTGACGCGGGCGATCTCGGAAGCGCTGGGAAATCATGGGCCGTCCGCGCAGGGCTGGGCCAGCCAATCCGGGGCAGTGTTCGCGGAGGCCCCACCGCAGCTTTCCCACGCACCTTCCGCGCTGGATAATGGTCACGGCCATCAGGACCATCAGCATGGGGCCCAGCAGGGTGGGGGAGGCGCGCACGACTTCGCGCCCCAGGCCCCCGTCGATCACAACCAGTCCTACCGCCGCTTGCCGCAAGTGGAAGACTTCCCTCCCGTCGGGCAGCGCGAGTATCACGCGAAGATCGGCCAATACGGTCATTCGCAAGCGCCGTCACAGGTACCGCCGCGCGCCTATGCCCAGCCGGCACCGGAGCAGCCGCCACGCAAACTCGGCTTCTTCGAGCGCTTGACGGGCGCAAGGCGCAAGGCCGAAGCGAAGCCATCGGACGCACCCGTTCATCCACAGGCATCTGGCGCGAACGAGAAACAGCATCTTCGTGGGGAAAGAAGCGCTCATCGCGGCGCCACCGACGGCACGCGTGGCGCCTCCCCTCAACCTCAGGAACACAATGATTTGCCAGTCTTTTTTGGCGGCGGCCGGAAATAAAACGACGTTTTGCCGGTGCCTTTGCAGGCGAGACAGCCGGTTCGTATCGCAACGGTAACAGAATGTAAGAAACCGTGATTTGTCCCCAGAGCAATGCTCGCGCTAACGTCTGAACTGCGAATCACTCCTTCGGACTTTGTGCCTCTCGGCCAGTGTTGATAAGATTGGCCACGGCAAGAGGACGACGGATTGGTTCCTGGGGAAGCTGGCGCGGTTGGGGCTTAGGTCGCGTTGGCTAGGTCAGGGTGAGGGGACGGCACCGATATGCCGAAATCAGTCATTGCCGCAAGGCAGACGACTCTGCGCCGTGAGGTTGAACTCTCGGGCAAGGGTGTACACAGCGGCGCTCCGGCGTCGGTCGTGTTCCATCCGGCCGAGAGCGACACGGGGCTCCGCTTTCTGGTAAGTAAGCGGGGGCGCATCATCGCCGACATTCCGGCGGAAGTGCGCAACGTGAAGAATCTCACGCTTTGCACCGTTCTCGGAGACGAGACCGGCGTGTCGATCAGCACCGTCGAGCATCTGCTCGCGGCCTTGCGTGGTCTTGGTGTAGACAACTGCTACATCGAGGTCGACAGCAAGGAAGTGCCGATCATGGACGGCAGCTCTGCCGAGTTCGTCGCCGCGATCGACGAGGCCGGCATCAAAGAGCTGAGCGAGTCCCGCCGCTACATCAAGGTTTTGAAGCCGGTCCGCGTCGAGGAAGGCGAGAGCTGGGGCGAGCTGACGCCGCACTCGGGCTTCCATCTGGACGTCGAGATCGACTTCCAGTCGGCGATCATCGGCCGGCAGCGTCTTTCTCTCGATATGTCGCCGATGGTTTTCCGCAACGAGCTGTGCCGGGCACGCACGTTCGGTTTCATGCACGACGTCGAGAAGCTCTGGAAGGCCGGCCTCGCGCTCGGCGCTTCGCTCGACAACACCGTTGCCGTCGGCGACGAGAGAGTTCTGAACAAGGAAGGCCTGCGCTATCCGCAGGAGTTCGTCCGCCACAAGATGCTTGATGCGGTTGGCGATCTCGCGCTCGCGGGCTATCAGATCCTGGGCTCCTACCGCTCGGTTCGCGGTGGTCATCGCCTCAATGCGCACGTGGTCAAGGCGCTGCTCGCCGACACCAGCGCATTTGCAGTGATCCAGGGCCCGCAGCGGATGCGCGAGCCTATGATGGGGATGCGTCCTTACGGCATGGCGCTTGCTGCCGGCGAATAGACCCAGCGCTCACGATTTGGAGATTTGAGAAGCCCCGCGACACGTCGCGGGGCTTCTTGCTTTAGGGAGTGTTCGTGTCGCTCAGGATGCGCTCGGAGAAAAGTGGACCGACCTCGAGCTGAGCTGCCACAACCTTTACTCACCCACTTCGTCACCCCGGCGCAGGCCGGGGCCCAGATCCCGTCTCGTCAAGGGATGGGTCACAACTACAGAAGACGCTTAAAGTCTCTGACGTTTCTGCCTTCCAGCGAACGTGTGTTGGGCTGTGAACTGGGTCCCGGCCTTCGCCGGGATGACGCCAGTTGGGAGGTCTCACGACGTTCGATTGCTCAAAAAAGCGGCGCACGAGCCCCCTCAATCACCTTGACTGGGCGTCGCCCCCAGGGTGATTCAATTCACCGCGTATGATGGCGGCGCGAACAGAGTTCTAACGGTCTCCGCCCGACGGAGACCACCGATGAACGCGCTGACCTTGTTCCAAGCCCTCGAAGCTATCCCGGATCATCGGACCAAGAAGGGCAGACGC
>CAMDPA010000036.1 GCA_945903565.1 Devosia equisanguinis
CGCCTCGAACTCGGCGGCGGTCTTGGGAAAATCCCGCCACAGATCATCCGACTTATGCTGTGTCATGGCGCCAACTCCTGGTTGTCGCCGGTAGACCATGCAATTGCGCTGAATTTGAGGGACCTGAGGCAAGGGGATAGGTATGGCCACGAAGCCGTCTATCATTTGCAATCGTATTTCGTGCTGTTCAACCGCAACGCCATCGCCCATCCGCGATTTCAGAAGTTCTGGCGCGACGCCCCTTATGTCGACGCACGCGGTTGGCTGATCCACCATGGCGAGATGGGACTTACGCAGGCGATGCTGAAGGCTGGCCTGACAGTGCGGGCGCTTTACCCCTACGAGAGCATCGTTTCGGCGTTGCGGCATAGGATGAGCAGAAACTCCGCTCCCCCCGCCAACGCCGAAAAAACGCAGACCGCCGTGTGCAAACTACAAAAATTCAGGGCTGAACTACTGTCGCACCTAAACAACGGCATTGCGTTCAACCCGGCCCAATACTTCTGGGACATCCTAATCGCGGACCTCGACTACCCATTCATCAAGCGCAACCTGCTGCAAGAAAACCCAATCGGAATTCCAGGCGTGGCCGAGTGGCGTAGTCTCGTCGCCGCTACCGGTTACGATACCGAATTGATCGACCGGAATTTGCTGTCGCACGCCGACAACTACAACACCTGAGTCTGCCGCAGGAACTTTCGGATCACCCACGCTCCACGAAGCTATCCACGACCTTCTTCTGCCCGGCCTTTTCGAAGTCCACGGTGAGCTTGTTGCCGTCGACTTCGGAAACGGCGCCGTAGCCGAATTTCTCGTGGAACACGCGGTCGCCGCGCTTGAATTCGCTCGCGCTACCGGTCGATGACGCCAGAACCTGCCCCTCGATCAACCTCGGCGTGCGGGCGCCGCCCTTGTCCGGCCAGCGTTTGGTCTGCCCGGCCCCATAGGCCGAACCACTGGTGCCACCCGGCCTGCCTTGAGCCTGCCCTTGGCCTGCCCCGTGGGCATGTCCATGCCCCCCCTGTCCCGGACCCGAGCCTTGCTGCTGGCTATGCTGTTGAGCCCGCTGCCAGCCCGGCGTTTGATAGCTCGACTTGAACGCCTCGTTGTCGAACCGGCTGCCGCCGCCATAGCCGCCAGCTCCACCGCCGCCACCTAGGCTGCGATAGGCGCCCGAGAACGGTCCCTTCGCCTCGATCACCTCGACGTCGGCCTCCGGCAATTCGTCGACGAACCGCGATGGCGTCGCCGACTGGAACAGCCCGCGCGTGCGACGGTTCTCGGTGAACGAAACGCGCGCCCGTTTCTTCGCCCGCGTAAGCCCGACATAGGCGAGCCGCCGCTCCTCCTCCAGGCCTTTCAGCCCGCTCTCGTCGAGCGCGCGCTGGTGGGGAAACAGCCCTTCCTCCCAGCCCGGCAGGAACACGGTGTCGAATTCGAGCCCTTTGGCCGCATGCAACGTCATCAACGTGACGCGCTCGCCGTCGTTGCCGGAATCGATGTCCATCACCAGCGACACGTGCTCGAGGAACCCCTCCAGCGTGTCGAAGTCGTGCATGAAGCGCACGAGTTCCTTGAGGTTCTCCAACCGCGACTGCGCCTGCGGGCTCTTGTCCGCCTGCAGCATCGCCGTATAGCCGGACTCGTCGAAGATCATCTCGGCGAGATCGGTATGACGCATACCGGCGATGCGGCTGCGCCAACGCTCGATCGAGGCAAGCAGGTCGTTCAGCGAGCGCCGCGTCTTCGGGCTGAGCTCGTCGGCCTGGACCATCTCGGCGGCAGCGATCGCCAGCGGGATCGCCCGCGCCCGGCTGTGCGCGATGATGCGATGGACCGTCGTGTCGCCGATGCCGCGCTTGGGCACGTTGACGATGCGCTCGAACTTCAGGTCGTGCGTAGGGTTATGTACCACCTCGAGATACGCGATCGCATCCTTGATCTCGGCGCGCTCGTAGAAGCGCGGGCCGCCGATCACACGATAGGGCATGCCAAGCGTGATGAAGCGGTCTTCGAACGCGCGCATCTGGAACGAGGCGCGCATCAACACCGCGATTTCATTGAGCTTATGCCCCCCCTTGCGCAGGCGCTCGATCTCGTCGCCGACGATCCGGGCTTCCTCGGTGTCGTCCCACACACCGGTGACGGTGACCTTCTCGCCCTTCACGCCGTCGGTGAACAGGGTCTTGCCGAGGCGGCCCTGGTTCATCGCGATGACATGCGAGGCCGCCGCCAGGATGTGCCCCGTGGAGCGATAGTTGCGTTCCAGGCGGATCACCGTCGCGCCGGGAAAATCCTTGTCGAAGCGCAGGATATTGTCGACTTCCGCGCCGCGCCAGCCATAGATCGACTGGTCGTCGTCGCCGACGCAACAGACGTTGGGCGACGCGTTATCGGAGCCAGCCGCCTTGCCCACGAGCGGCGTTTCCCGGCCCAGCGCCAGCAGCTTGAGCCACAGATACTGGACGGTATTGGTATCCTGGTACTCGTCGACGAGAATATAGCGGAAGCGGCTGCGATAATCGGCGAGCACATCGGGATGCTCGCGGAACAGCCGCACGCATTCGACCAGCAGGTCGCCGAAATCGACCGCGTTGAGCTCCTTCAGCCGCTTCTGATACTCGGCGTAGAGCTGCCCGCCCTTGCCGTCGGCGAACGAGGCGGCTTCGCCTTTGGGCACCATATCCGGCGTCTGCCCGCGGTTCTTCCAGCCATCGATGAGCCCGGCGAGCTGCCGCGCGGGCCAACGCTCCTTGTCGACGCTGGCGACATCCAACACTTGTTTCAGCAGGCGAATCTGATCGTCGGTATCGAGGATCGTGAAGCCGCTCTTGAGACCGGCCAATTCCGCATGGCGGCGCAAGATCTTGACGCCGATCGAGTGAAACGTGCCGAGCCACGGCATCCCCTCGACTTCGCCGCCGACGAGGGCACCGATGCGATGCTTCATCTCGCGCGCGGCTTTGTTCGTAAAGGTGACCGCGAGGATCTGGCTGCCGCGCGCGCGCCCCGTCGCCATGATGTGGCCGATACGCGTCGTCAACACGCGCGTCTTGCCGGTGCCCGCGCCGGCCAGCACGAGCACGGCGCCGTCGAGCGTCTCGACCGCCAGCCGTTGCTCCGGATTGAGCCCCTCAAGATACGGTGCGGCCGCCGTGACGGCGCGCGCCCGTGCCGAGATCGGACCGCGCGCAGGCGCTGGCGGAGCAGGCACCATCCCCGGTACTTCCGCCGGAGCAGGTGCCACGACAGGTACCACCGCTGGGGATTGCGGCGGGGCAGACGGAAGCGAGAATTCGAACTCGTCCGTCGGTTCAATGCTGATGCGTCGATTCTGTGCCATGATCCCTGTTTCTTACCACGCGCGCGGCCGCTGTACGCCCGGACACTGCGTCTTGCACAGCTTTGCGACGATTCGTGGCCAATGCCTGGCCATATCGCTGTGGGCATTGGAATCAGCACGGACAATCCCCTTGCGCGCCAACTTCAGCGCGCGAACCAAACCTCTTGCGTTCCCGGAAGCCGAGTGAAGCGAGGCTATCCGGGATCTTTACCCATCGAGGTGACGCGCGACGCTCACCACTCGAAGCCGTCGGCCCGCACAACTTCTGCGAACAGATCTCGCCAGGTCGGATTGTCCTACTCGATCAGCTCAATTTTCCAGTCGCGCCGCCAGCGTTTCACTGCCCGTTCCCTGCGTGCAGCCGTCTCTGCGTCGTCGTGCCCTTCGTAGTAGACAAGCCGTTGTGTCCAGTACTTCTTGGTGAAGCCTTCTATCACGCGCGTGCGGTGCTCCCAGGCGCGACCGGCAAGATCACTTGTCATACCGGTGTAGATCGTGCCGCGTTGCGCGCTTGCGGTGATGTACACGCAGTAGGTTTTGGGGTCGCTGGCGGGCATCGATGTCACGCTTCTCCAGCAAAGGGTAAAGGCCCCGGCTCTGCGCGGCTCCCGCCGCTTCGGCCGGGGACGCAGAGGATAGGTCATGGATGCCTAGCGGCCATAGTCAGAGAGTATCGTCGTAATCCCCCCCGCAACAGATGTGCTCACATCATGCTGATGGGCATCCCAATCCGCCGCCGAGTATGCCATATAGGAAGTGGAAATTTGATTGGCGTCAGCGACGGGACCGCTGGCTGCATGCGATGATGCGCGAACGCACATCGAAGGCGGCCCTGTTCGAACAACCACTGTTGCCGCCACGGCTCACGGAGTAGCCCTTTATGAACAGTCTGCTGCTCTGGATCGGCGGGTTGCTGGTCGCGGTGCTCGGCCTACTGTTCGCCGTGCCGCATGTGATCGACTGGGACGCCTACCGCGGCGTGTTCGAGGAAGAAGCAACGCGCATCCTGGGTCGCGACGTGCGCGTTGGCGGCAAGGTCAATCTGCGGCTCTTGCCCTCGCCGTATGTTCGCTTCGAGAAGGTGCGCATTTCCGACGCGGGCGCGGCCCTCGGCGAACCATTCTTCCGCGCCGAAGCCTTCACACTCTGGCTGTCTCCCACGCCTCTCCTGCGCGGCGCGATCGAAGCCCACGAGGTCGAACTCGACCGGCCGGTGCTTCGCCTCGCCGTGGACGCGGGCGGCAACGGCAACTGGCAGCAGTTGCGCGTCACCCCCGGCGCACTTCCCTTCATGCCAAGCGATGTCGTTCTGCAGCAAGTGCGCATTCGCGACGGCGTGGTTTCACTGCGCACCCCCAACGCGGCCGAGCCGCTCACCCTTTCGGGCATAGAAGGGGAAGTGGCCGCAGCCTCGCTCGATGGGCCCTACCGGTTTCGCGGCACCGTGAACTGGAACGGCGGCCAGCGCGAGATCCGCATCAATACCTCGCAACGCGAGCCAGACGGCCGGCTGCGCTTCAAGACCTCCGTACGCGCGCTCGACACCGGTAATCTCTATTCGATCGACGGGATTTTATCCGAGCTCTCGGCCAAGGCGCAGCATACCGGCGTGCTGACCGCGCGGCTGCCGTTGGCCAATCTATCTGCCGACGGGAGCACAAAGAACCGCAGCACGCGTTCCAGCGAGTTCGTCGATCTCAAGGCCAACCTGTCCGGCGACCCCGACGGGATGCGCCTCACCGATCTGACTCTGGGCTTCGAGCAGAACGGCAAACCGCAGTTGATCGCGGGCGAAGCAACGGCAGGTTGGCGCAACGGTCTGCGCATGGAGACGCGGCTTGCCTCGCGCTGGCTCGACCTCGACCAGATCGCCAATATGGACGGCGGCGCCAAGGCAGCCCCCGCCGAGATCGTTCGCAACCTGATCTCGCAGATTAGCGCCTTTCTGCCGACCGATGGTTCCTCGCTACTGACTATCGATGTCGACCAGGTCAACGTTGGCGGAGAAGCACTGAGCGGCGTCCGGTTAGCGATGGCCAGGGCAGGCGGGCTTACCAGCATCGGCGAACTGCGGGCATCATTGCCAGGCAACGCCAAGGTGGAATTGCGTGGCTCGCTCGGCACGCCCGCGTCCGTCGACGGCCAGCCCGCAGCGCCTCCAACCACTTCGGCGAACGCGTTCAACGGCGAGATCGTGCTGCGTGGCACGAGCTACCGGCGGTTTCTCGCTTGGGCCGGCGCTACCGCGCTGCTCCAGCCCAACGAGCCCGGCGCAACCGGCGACCGCGCCGACGCTCCTTTTTCTCTCGTCTCGCTTCTGCGCGTGCAGCCCGACGGCCTCACCCTGTCGAATGCCAACGTGGAGCTCGGCAACCGGACGCTTAGTGGCTCCGCCGATTGGCGGTGGGGCCGCGAGCGCCAGCTCGATATCGGCATCGAAGGCCAGACCGTCGACATCGGCGCCTTTGCGCCGGGCGTGCTCGATTTCGCCACCTTGCCGATGCAAAAGCCCACCAGCGCAGCTGCGCCGAACGACACCGGATCCGCTCTGCTTGCGACACTTGCCAGCCGCGCCGCCACGATCGAGCGCGCGGTCGGCGGCCTGCGCCTCAAGCTGAGAGCCCACACGTTGAGCGACGGCACGACGACCCTCAACGACGTCGATGCCGATGTGTCCTTGCGCGGCGACCGCTTGATAATCGCCGGCCTCAAGCTCGCCAGCACCACGGCAGCCAGCTTCGACGTGCGTGGCGAGTTGAGCGCCCTCGGCAGCCAGCCGCAGGGCAATCTGCGCGGCTGGATCAGCGCCGGCTCGAGCCGAGGCATCGCAACCCTCGCCAACCTGCTGCCAGCCGGTGCGCGCCCGTTCGCCGACCCGTGGTTACCCCGCGGCTCGAACGCCGATCTCGGTTTCGTGTTGAAACTCGACGGCGGACCTTCCGCGCGCGCCACGATCAACGTCGACGGCATCCTGGACGACGCACGCCTCACGCTCGATCTCAAACTCGACGGCGGTCTTGCCCGGTGGCGCGACGCCCCCCTCGACCTGGCCATGACGCTCGAAGGCCTCTCCGCCGGCGACATTGTCCGCCGCATTGCCAACGGACAGATCGCCAACCTGGCGGCGGGTGCCCGCGGCGTTGGTCCAACCTCTCTTCGCATCAAGTCCGCGGGCGCGAGCGCCGCCGCGCTGATCACCCTTGCAACACTGGAGACGAGAGCCTCCGCAGGCCCCACCAAGGCCGTGTTCGATGGCCGCGCTTCCCTCTATGGCGCCGGCGCAATGGCATTGTCCGGCACCGTCACTGTCGACGCACCCGACGCCGGCGACCTCCTTTTACTGGCCGGAGTTTCCCGCCGCCCGCTCGTCGCCGGCGCGCCGGTACGCGGCACACTCCTGGTCGAGCGCAAGGCGGGCGTGACGAACCTGGCCACCCGCAACCTCGATGTCGGCGGCAGCCGCCTCGCCGGCAACATCGCGCTCACCACCAAAGGAGAGCGAACCCGAATCGAGGGCCAACTCTCGGCCAACCGCATCGCCCTGCTCGGACTGTTCGGTCTCGTGCTCGACGGGGAAAGCCAAACCGCCAGCACCGCCAACAGCGGTGGCGAGGACACACCATCGCCGTGGCCCGACGCCTCTTTGTCTCTGGCGCTGCTAGATGGCGTCGAAGGCCAGATCACGCTGTCCACGCCCACCGCCGTGCTCGCCGACGGCCTCGAGTTGACCACCGCCGAGATGAGCATCGCAATGGCGCCTGGACGCCTCAACATCGCGAGCCTGACCGGCGCGGCGCTCGGCGGCCGCTTCACGGCCCGCAGCACTGTCGAGGCCGCGCCAGCCGGCGCCAACCTTACGATCGAAGCGCGCATGACCGGAGCCCGGCTCTCCCTGCTCGGTGGCGGTCGCGCGGATGCCCAGCGCAATCTCGGCGAAGGCAACCTTTCGGTTGCGTTGAGCGGCCGCGCGACAAGCTTGCGCGCCGCCATGTCCCAGCTCGTCGGCAAGGGCGAGATCGAGCTGCGCAACGGCCGCATCGAAGGCCTTGGTGCGGAGCTGATCGAAAAGACCGCGCTGGCTGCATTCGAAGGCGGCGAAGGCGTGACGCGCACGACCTTGCAAGGCTTGATCGGCACCGAGCGGGCGCGCAGCGCGCTGGCCGTCGGCAATCGCAAGCTCCCGGTCGACGTCGCCGACGGTGTGGCCCGGATCGGCGCCCTGGAGATTGCCACACCGGAGTCGACGCTACGCAACACCACCACGGTCGATCTCGCCGCGTTGAAGGCCGACAGCGACTGGCGCATCACGCCGCGCCGCGCCCTGCCCGGCAAATCCGGCGGCAGCCGCCGCGATCCCTTGCCTGCGGTGGCCGTCGTGTGGACCGGACCGCTCGCGGGCATCGCGCGCACCGAGCCACGCCTGTCCCTCGACGCGCTGGAACGCGAGCTTGCGATCCGCAAGATGGAGCACGACGCGGAGAAGCTGGAAGAGCTGCGGCGTCAGGACGAAGATCGCGCCAAACAGGAAACGGAGCGCCTGAAGCAGGTCGAGGAAGCCGCCCGCGCGCCCGCTCAATCTCCGAATGCGGGAGACGCGCCTCCCACGGCCCCCGCCATCCAGGCACCACCGCCGAGCACGACCGGCACGCCGACCGTTACTCGGCCTCAGCCGCGCCCGGCGCCGCCAGCCCGCGACGGCTCACGAACTCTATTGGACGCCCTGGTGGGTCAACAATAGCGCCACCGCGCCGGTAATAATCGAGCACCCAGACCCGCACCGCGCTCGACAGTCCCGCAGCCCCACGCCCCAGATCGATCCGGCCAACCAGCTGGGCGAGCGACAGCCCCTCCACCGCCGCCGCCTCCTTGAGCGCGTCCCAGAACGCGGCCTCGAGCGAGATCGACGTGCGATGGCCCGACAGCGAGAACGATCGCTTGACCGGCCGGCTCGGCAGCGCGCCAGGTTGGCCAACCGCGGTGCGGCCGGGCGTGCTGCGATCACTTGTCATCTTTGGATGAGTCCTGGCCTTCGCCTTCACGCCGGGTACCTTCGAACACGCGCCGCACCCGTGCCTGCTCCAGCGCCTCGCGATCCCGCTCGGCCTTGGTACGCCCGAACCGTACTCGGTTCGCAGCCGCCTTCTCCACCTTGCCGGCTTTGGACTTGGCCTTGCGCACCCGGCGCAAATTGACGATGTCGGCGCTCATTGCTTCCTTCTCCCTCCTCCCTCCATACTACAAATCCCTGACGCGCGGCTCCCAACTGCGCTACGCTCCACCACGACACACCACCCCCATCAGCAGGAGAGCATGATGGCCGAGCTGACGGTCGAGGCCTACCGCAATCTCGTCTACTCCAAAGCATGGCAAGCCTACCGAGACCCCGAGATCCCCGAATGGATCGACCCGGTCTGGCAGATCCTGGAACGGCACCTCGGCACCGCCGTCGAGAGCAAGCCCGCCATCATCGCCGACGGCGAACGCGTGAGCTATGGCGCGCTCGCCCGGCTTGCACAACGCGTTCACACGGGCCTTACCGGCATCGGCGTGGAGCCCGAACACCGCATCTTGATGTTCGCGACCGACAGCCTCGACTATGTCGCGATGTGGTTTGGCGCGTTGCGGTCCGGGGCGATTCCCGCCGTCGTGTCCGACCTCTACAAGACGAGCGACCTGCTCTACTTCATCACCGACACCGCCTGCCGCTTTCTCTACATCGACGCCGAGCAGGTGCCGAAACTCGCAGAACTCGGCGGCCAGCTTCCGGCTTCGCTGCGCACCATCATCGTGCGCGGACCAACCGACCTTGGCGCACTGGCCGAGCGGACCCACCGCAATGTCGTGCCGTTCACCGGCATCAGCGGTTCAACCGCCCCCGATCTGCCGCCGCACCTGCGGCACTCCAACGACATCACCTACATGTTCTATTCCGGCGGCACGACTGGCACCGCCAAGGGCATCACGCATCTGGCCTACGACTTCGTCGTCGTGCCCGCGCGCCACGGCAAGCTCTGGCAGTACACCGCCGACGACGTCGTCTACGCCACCTCGAAGAAATACTTCACCCACGGCGTCTGGCCCGGCCTGTTCATCCCCCTCGCGCATGGCGCCACCGCCGTCATCACCCGCGATCCCCCGCGTCCCGACGTGGTGCTCGAACAGCTCGCCCGTCACAAGGTCACGAAGTGGGTGACGGTGCCGACCGTCGTCAAAAACGTGCTGGAAACCCTGCGTGGCATGAAGGACCCGCCGCGCTTTCCCGCGCTCTCGTTTGCAGTATCTGCCTCGGAGAAAATCCCCCCGCAGGTGTTCGCCGAATTCCACGAGCGCTTCGGCATCGAGATGCACGATTCGATCGGCTCGTCCGAGATCGCCTACGAATGGATCGCCAACGGCCCCGCGGACTTCCGGCGCGGCAGCCTCGGCCGCCCGGTGTTCGGCTGTGAGGTCAAGCTGATCGACGACGAGGGCCGGGAGATCCGCACACCGAACGTCGCCGGCGAATGCTGCATCAAGTCGCGCACATCCTGCTTCTTCTATTGGCGCAAGTACGACAAGTCGCGCGAGACGTTCGTCGGCGATTGGGCGCGCACCGGCGACAGCCTCACCTTCGACGAGGACGGCTATTTCTGGTTCTCCAGCCGCAACAACGACGTGTTCAAAGTAAGCGGCCTGTGGGTGTCGCCGACCGATATCGAGTCGGCCCTCAACGATCATGCCGCCGTGCTCGAGTCCGCCGTCGTCGGCATCACCGACAAGGAAGGCTTGACCAAGCCAAAGGCGTTCGTCGTTCTGCGGCAAGGCAATGCCGGCACGCCTGCGCTGATCGACGCGTTGAAAGCCCAGGTGCGCCCACTCGGCGGCTACAAAGTCCCCGCCGAAATAGAATTCCTCGCCGAGCTGCCCCGCACCACCTTGATGAAGATCGACAGGAAGGCGCTCAGGGGGTGATAATTCGCGCCAGGGTCAGACCCTGCGGGTCTGACCCTCTCTCGCAACATCGTAGGTTGGGTCAAGCACTTGCGCGACCCAACATCTCACGCGCCGTCGTGCATTGTTGGGTCGCGCGAAAGGCTTGACCCAACCTACGAAACCACTACCGCCCAAGAGGGGGGCAGACCCGCAGGGTCTGACCCCGCCGCGCAATTCAGGACGAGAACACATGGCCCACTCTCACGAACCCGACGGCTGGATCGGCGCGCGGCTGTTGCGCAAGGAGGATGGCCGGCATCTCGCGGGCGCCGCGCAGTTCGTCGCCGACATTCGCTTGCCCGGCATGCAGGACGTGGCGTTCGTGCGCAGCCAGGTGGCCCATGGCATCTTGCGTGCTGTGAAGAAACCTGCCGGTCACGAAGCTTGCGTGTTCACGTTCGCCGATCTCGGCAACGTCAACGTGCTGCCCGCCGGCCCGGAAATGCCCAGCTTCAAGCTCGGCCCCTACCCGCCGCTCGCCACCGACAAGGTGCGCTACGCCGGCCAGACCATCGCCGCCTGCGTCGCGCCCACCCGCGCCCAGGCCGAGGACATCGCCGACAAAATCGAGCCCGACATCGACGACCTTCCCGCCGTTGTCGATTGCGTCGCCGCGATGCATCCCGGCACGTCGCGCCTGTTCGATCACTGGGCCGACAACGCCTTCATCACCTCAACCATTTCAGAAGGCGACATCGCGCGCGCCACCGCCGCGCCCATTCGATTGCGCCGGCAATTCCGCATGAACCGGCAGGCGACAGTATCGCTCGAAGGCCGCGGCGTCGTCGCACATTGGGACAAGCGGCTCGAGGAGCTTGTTGTCTACCTCTCGACGCAAGGCGCGCACGTCATGCGCATCGGCATCGCGCAGTCGCTTGGGCTGCCCGAGCATAAGGTCCGCGTGATCGCGCCCGACGTCGGCGGCGGCTTCGGCGGCAAGAACCGCTTGATGCCGGAGGAAGTCGCCGTCGCCGCGCTCGCGATGAAGCTCGGCCACCCCGTGCGCTGGATCGAGGACCGCCGCGAGCATTTGCTCGCCTCCGTGCACGCGCGCGATCACACCTACGACCTCACGATTTCAGCCGACCGCGACGGACGCTTGATCGGCATCGAGGGCGATGTCTACGTCGACGCTGGCGCGTACGCTTTGTGGCCGACCGGCTCGTTCATGGAAACCAGCATGGCCGCGCGCAATTTGCCCGGGCCCTACCGCATGCTCGCCCTGAAAGTGAACACCTGGACCGTCGCCACCAACAAAGCCCCAATGGGCCCCTATCGCGGCGTCGCGCGGCCGGGTGCGTGCTTCGCCATCGAGCGGCTGGTCGACGCCGTCGCGCACGAACTCGGCCGCGATCCCTTCGATCTGCGCCGCCAGAACATCGTGGCCAAACCCGAGCTGCCCTACACGACGGTCGGCGGCATGACGTTCGATACCGGCGACTACGTCGCTTCCCTCGACATGGCGAAGGAGATGATCGGCCACGATGCGATCCGCAAACGGCAGGCGCAGGGCGAAGCCGATGGCCGCGCGATCGGTGTCGGCTTCGCGTTCTACTCCGAGCAGAGTGGCCACGGCGCGGCGGAGTGGATGAAGCGGCGCGGGCGGCTGATCCCCGGTTATGAATCCTGCAACGCACGCATGAACTCGGACGGCTCGGTCATCATCGCGGTCGGCACTCAGTGTTTCGGCCAGGGCCACGACACGACGTTCGCGCAGATCGCCGCGCACGAACTCGGTATCGACCCGGATGCGGTGCGCGTGCGCTACGGCGACACCGCGACGACGCCGATGGGCTTCGGCAGTTTCGGCTCGCGCTCGATCGTGTTCGCGGGCGGCGCCGTGGCTCGCGCCACGCGCCAGCTTGCCGACAAACTCAAACGGATTGGCGCGCACCTGATGCAGACAGAGGCGGCCAGCGTGCGGCTGGAAAAGGGCCAGCTTCACGGCCCATCCGGCTCGGTGCCGATCGCGGAGGCCGCCCGCGTCGCCAACGTGCGCCAGGAAATGTTGCCGTCGGGCATGGACCCGTTGCTCGAAGTGACCGCGACATACGAGCCCCGCGATTCAGCCGGCGTGTTTTCCTACGGCACCCACGCCGTCGTCGTCGCCGTCGATCCCGACACCGGCGTGGTCGAGATCCTCGACTATGCCGTGTCGGAGGACTGCGGCACCGTGATCAACCCGATGATCGTCGACGCGCAGGTGCAGGGCGGCATCGCGCAGGGCATCGGCACCGCGCTTTACGAAGAGATCCCGTTCAGCCCGGAAGGCCAGCCGCTCGCGACAACGTTCGCGGATTATCACGTTCCGTGTGCGCCTGAAGTGCCGGTCGTTCGTATCGGCCACTTGATGCATCCCGCGGAAGGCACCGAGTATGGCGTAAAGGGCGTGGGCGAGGGCGGTGCGATTGCACCACCAGCAGCGCTCGGCAACGCCATCGCTGATGCGTTCCGTTCAATCGGCGCGGAAGTGAACGAGACGCCGATGTCGCCCAGACGTGTGTCCGATGCCGTCGCCTCAGCGCGTGCGCGAAAAGGAGACCGGGCATGAAACCGGCACCGTTCGACTATGTAAGAGCCGCGTCCGTGGAGGACGCAACGCGCGCACTCCTCGCCGCAACGGGCACCGCGATGGTGCTCGGCGGCGGACAATCGCTGATGCCGCTGTTGGCCTTGCGCGTCTCCCCCGCCGACGTACTCGTCGACATCGGCCGCATCGAAGCCTTGCGAGCCACGGCGCAAATCCCCGGCGGCCAGCGCATCGGCGCCAGCATCACGCATGCCGAGATCGAGGACGGCAAGGTCACCGATCACACCGGTGGCCTGATGCGGAAAGTCGCCGCCGGTATTGCCTATCGCGCGGTGCGCAATCACGGCACCATCGGCGGCAGCGTCGCGTTGGCCGATCCCGCCGCCGACTGGCCGGTATGCCTGCTGGCGCTCGGCGCGAGCGTACGCATTGCGGGACCGAATGGCGAGCGCGTCGAGCCGATCGATCAATTCCTGCGCGGCGCCTACACAACATCGCTCGAACCGGGCGAGATCATCACTGCCTTCGATGTTCCCACGCCGCCCACGGGTGCCCGCATCGGCTACACCAAGGTTGTGCGCAAGAGCGGTGCGTTCGCGATGTCGATCGGTTGCGTGGTGCGCGCGCCGGGCGGCGGCTCCGCTACGGTCACACTCGGCGGCACGACAACGCGGGCAGCTCTGATGCTAGAGACGTCGCAAGCTCTGGCTGCATCGACTGCACCCTCGGAGCACGAACTTCGCGTCGCCATCGCCGCCGATCTCGCCGAGGCCGCGCCCGATGCGGACGCCTATCAATTGCGACTGCACACGGCGACGCTTCTGCGCGCGGTGAAGGAGACACTCTCGTGACCATCAAAGTCTCGCTCACCCTCAACGGCGTGGCGGTCTCGCATGAGATCGAGCCGCGCGAAACGCTCGCCGACGTAATCCGCGAACGCTGCAATCTTACCGCGACACACCTTGGTTGCGAGCATGGCGCATGCGGCGCCTGCACGGTCGATGTCGACGGCAAGGCGACGCGCGCGTGCCTGTATCTCGCGGTCCAGGCCGATGGCCGCAACGTCACCACGCTCGAAGGTCTGGCGGACGATCCCGTGACGATCGTGCTCAAGCGCCACTTCCACGAGGGGCACGCGTTGCAGTGCGGCTTCTGCACGCCGGGCATGCTGGTCATGGCGCGCGACATCCTCGCCCGTCACACGGCGCCGGACGCCGCGACCATCCGCAAGGAACTCTCCGGCCAGATCTGCCGCTGCACCGGCTACGCGAACATCGTCGCGGCCATCGAAGCAGCGGGGCGGGCGATCACGACCGGGACCTGACCCCCTACACGCAGCCAAGGCGAAAAAGACGGGGTTGGCAGGGGTGTCCCCTGCCGCGGGTGCAGGGCGGCAGCCCTGCTTGCGAAGCAAATCGCAACCCCGCCTCACCCGAACACGATCTCGTAGATGAAATGCAACGGCGAGCTCCCGCTCATCAGGTTGATGCCCAGCGCGCACTTGATGAGATAGAGCATCACGAGATAGCCGATACCCACAGCCAGCACGACCGAGGCCAGCAGGAAATAGACCGCCGCCAGCCGCGTCCAATGCGTCTGCTTTTCGGCGATAAGCCGCGCCGCGTTGCGCCGCTCCCGGCCCGCCAGGATCGTCACATAGTAGCGCCCCCACGGCAGCGGAATGCTCGCGCGCAGGTCAATCGCATGAGGCACGGCGGCCGCAGCCGACTGCTGGTGGCGCGTTGCTTTGATTTCGGCGGGGATCGTCATGCCAACCTTCCGACGGGAGTAGCGGCAGACGTGACCCGGCCGCTCCCTTCAATTCGGAATGCATGATGCTACCGAACCGTGCCTAAATCCTCAATGCACACGCCCACAGCTAGCGGCCCACAAACGGCCGCGCAACGCCGTCGAAAACTCACCCCACCTCACCGATCGCCGCGAGTTCGTCGAGGTTGCAGGCGTAGCGGTCACCTTCGCGGGTGATCGCGCCGCTTTCCTCCAGCAGCATCAGCGCGGCGTTGACCTTGGGCCTGCTCGCGCCCAGCACGAGCGCTAGCTCACCCTGCGAGATGCCGAGCGCGATCGACGGCTTCTTCGGCGGGGCCGCCCCGTGTTGCTGACGCACCGCGCTCAGCAGATAGCGCGCCAATCGCACTTCGATGCGATGCAGCGCGATCACCTCGAGTTGCAGATCGCCTTCGCGCAGCCGTTGACACAACAGGTCGATCGCGGCCCTGGCGAACTGCGGTGCGGTATCCAGCAGCGTATTGATCTGCGGCTTCGACAGCGACAGCGCCTTCACCGGCGACACCGCGGTTGCATCCGCCGTACGCGCGCCACCGTCCAGCGTCGCGATCTCGCCGAAGATATCGCCGGGAGCGGCATGCGTGAACGCCAGCTCGCGGCCTTCGAGCGAGATGATCGACAGGCGCACGCGGCCGTCGAGCACGAGATAAAGCTCCGTGCCGGGATCGCCGCGCGCGAAAATCTGCTGCCCGGCGCCGTACGACACCGGCCGCATCTGCTGAGCCACCTTCTGCTGGGCGTCGGGGAGCAGCATGCCGAACAGGCGTGTCTTGCCCAGCAGTGCGGCGACGTCGCTCATAGCGGCCTCGTCTGGCTCGGCATGGCCCACGACACCGATTCATTGCCCGGCGAATACGTGGCGGTGTTGCGGTTGACGAGCGCGCGCGCGTAGGACGGATGCGTCATGCTGCGCACTTCGTGCTCCAGGCGCGCCAATACGCGGCCAGTGTCGAGATCGGGAATATCGATAACGCGATATTCGTGCTGGTTGACCTCGCGCGTGACCAGCTTGCGCTGGACGAGCTTGCGGTAGGGCCCCGAGAAGTCCGCCAGATAGACGGCGACGTGATGACCGTCAAACTCAGGAAACGGGCCATCGGACTCGCGGAATACCAAGGCCTGGTCGGTGCCGATACGGGCGCGGGCGGCGCGGCCTTCCGGCTCGTCGGCAACGCTCGCGGGCACAGCAAAAACCTCGCGATAAAAGCGCGCAATTCCGTCCGCTGCGCCCCGCTCGACGTTGATCTCGACGTAGGGCATGCCGAGCATCATGCGGCCAAAGCGGGGCGCGGGTTCGAAGCAACGGATGTGATTGCCCCACGGGCAAATGGCCTCGACGTAATCGTTCGCTTCTCGAAAGGCGAACTTGGTCCCTTCCAGCAGTTTCGCGACACTGGCCAACCGCTGCAGCAGAGCCGCGCGGCCAGGCATCACCACGGCGGTGTGGCCATTCACGACCTGCGGCTTGCCGGTCGGCAGATGGAACTGGCAGCGGCCGGCGTTGATCCACATGTTGGTGACGCCGACCACCTGGTAGGGATCGCGTGTCAGCCCGAGCCCCATCACGTAGAAGATAGTCGCAAGTTGCTGATCGGGGATCTGGGTATTGACGTGCTCCAGGCTCACGATATTGCCGACATCCTCGGCGGCGCGGTCGAACTCTGCCATGGCGGAAGCCTCCTCGGTGGGCGTGGATTGATCGACTATATCACGGGTGCGCGATTGTTCACGCCACCCCGCCGCCCCATCGTTTCAACCAGCCGAGCCCCGCGAGCGTGCCCGCGCGCGGCGTGTATTCCGCACCGACCCAGCCCGTGTAGCCGAGCGTGTCGAGAGTGGCGAACAACACGCCGTAGTCGAGTTCCCCGCCGTCTGGTTCGTGCCGGCCCACGATGCCTGCGAACTGCACGTGACCGACGATCGGCAGCAGCTGCGTCAGCGACGACACGATCTCCCCGTGCATACGTTGGCGGTGATAGAAGTCGTATTGCAGCTTCACGTTGGGCAGGCCGAGCCGCCTGATGATGCGCACGGCCAGATCGTAGTCACCCAGGAAATAGCCGGGATTGTCGAACCGGTTGAGCGGCTCCAGCATCGCGCTGCCCCCAATCGGGGCCAGCTTTTCCGCCGCATAACGCACCGATGCCTCGAACGTCGCCTCGCTCGCCGTGGGACTGGTGCCGGCCATCACGTGCACCATCGTGCAGCCCGTCGCCCCGGCATAGACGGCCGCTTTGTCCATCGCCTCGCGGAACAAGCCCGTGTGCTCCGGCAGCGCCGCCAACCCGCGCCCGCCCGTCTCGGCAGGGCCGCGCGGTGTATTGATCAGCACGAGCTTGAGCCCAGCCGCCGCGAGCTTTGCCGCAATTGCGTCCGGCTTCTCGTCATAGGGAAACTGCACCTCGACGGCCTTAAAACCGGCATCCCGAGCCGCGGCAAAGCGGTCGAGCAGGGGCCATTCCGTAAACATCAGGTTGAGGCTGGCGGCAAACTTCGGCATGTAACCTCTCGGGCGAAGCGATACGGCCAGACAGTAGAGGGCAGCCCCCCGGATTGTCCAACCCTGGTGAGCCGGGACAGCAGGAGCGCTAAGCGTGAAGATCATCGTAACCGGCGGCGCGGGGTTCATCGGATCGGCGGTTTGCCGCCTGCTGATCAGCGAAACGGAACACAGCGTCGTCAACGTCGATGCGCTCACCTACGCCGCCAATCTCGCATCCCTGAAACCGATCGAGGCCGACGCCCGCTACACCTTCGTGCACGCCGACATCTGCGACCGCGCGGCGATGGATGCGGTGTTCGCCGCGCACAAACCAGACGCTGTGATGCATCTGGCTGCGGAAAGCCACGTCGACCGCTCGATCACGGGCTCGGGCGCGTTCGTCCAGACCAACATCATCGGCACGTTCACGCTGCTCGAAGCCACCCGCGCCTATTGGACCGCGCTGCCCGCGCCGGCCAAGGCCGCGTTCCGCTTCCTCCACGTCTCGACCGACGAGGTCTATGGCTCGCTCGGCCCCACCGGCTTCTTCCGCGAGGATACACCCTACGATCCGTCGTCGCCCTATTCCGCCAGCAAGGCCGCCTCCGATCATCTCGCTATGGCCTGGCACCGCACCTACGGCCTCCCCGTTCTGATATCAAACTGCTCGAACAACTACGGCCCGTATCACTTCCCCGAGAAGCTGATCCCGCTGATCATCCTCAATGCACTCGATAGCAAGCCACTACCGGTCTACGGCGACGGCTCGAACGTGCGCGACTGGCTCTACGTCGAAGATCACGCCCGCGCGCTGCTTGCGATCACGCAGAAGGGGCGGCCTGGCCAGACCTACAACGTCGGCGCGCGCGCGGAGCGCACGAACCTCGACGTCGTTCACCGCATCTGCGACGCCCTTGACCGGTTGCGCCCCGCCGCGGCCCCGCGCCGCTCGCTCATCACTTATGTAGCCGACCGTCCCGGCCACGATCATCGCTACGCGATCGACCCGGCCAAATTGGAAAGCGAAATCGGCTGGCAGCCGCGCGTCGATTTCGAGCAAGGCATCGAGCGCACCGTCGCGTGGTATCTCGACAATCCCGAATGGTGGCAACCACTGCGCGCCAAGGTCTATGGTGGCGAGCGGTTGGGGCTGGTGAAGGGGTAGACCGCGTCAAACTTTCCCCTGCGTGCCCCGACAATCGATCCCGCTTGCTGTGCGTCACTTACCTCTCCGCTGCGTCCCCGGACAAGCGATCCGACCACTAGGTCGGAGCGTGCAGAGCCGGGGTCTTCACCAATCTCAGAAGGGTCAAGATCCCGGATAGCCTCGCTCCGCTCGGCTTCCGGGAACGCGGCGGAGTTGGAAACGGTTCTAAGTTGGCGCGTGTGGGGAAAGACCCCGGCTCTCCGCGCCAAAGCGCTGCGGCCGGGGCCGCAACGGTGAGAGAATGGAGATCATAACTGGCACGTGCGGGCTCCTCCCTGCGTTGCCCTTCAGGAGTACAAACGCATGTTGATCTGCTCTCTTTCAAAATCAGGAACTGTGCTCGTGCGGTTTACTGTGGGTGCCTTGGCAATCGCGGCCGCCATCGCCGCCGCGCCCCCCGCATCCGCCCAAACCGATCTCTACAAAGGCAAGACCGTGCGCCTTGTTGTTGGCTCGGGTGTCGGTGGCGGTTACGACATTTACGCGCGCCAACTCGCCCGGCATCTCGAGAAGGCGCTGCCGGGCCAGCCGAACGTCGTCACCCAGAACATGGAGGGCGCGGCCAGCCTCACCGCAACCAACTGGGCCTACAAGATCGCGCCCAAGGACGGCACCGTCATCCTGGCGACGGCCAACGCGGTATTGCTGGAACCGCTGTACGGCAACACCGCCGCCGACTTCGACACGACCAAGTTCGAATGGGTCGGCTCGATCGGCAAGCAGCAGCAAGTATGCGTGACCTGGCATGCGTCCAAGGCCAAGACCATTGCCGACGTCCAGGCGACCGAATTCACCGTCTCCGCGACCGGCGCAACCGGCGGCCCCGCGATCTGGCCGCGCGTTCTCAATCAGATGATCGGCACGAAACTCAAGGTGATCGGCGGCTATACGACCAGCGCCAGCCGCCTCGCGGTCGAACGTGGCGAGGTCGACGGCATCTGTGGTCTCGCGTGGTCCACGCTGAAAACGTCCGATCCGCGCTGGATCAACGACAAGCTGATCAACGTGCTCGTGCAGATGGGCGTCACAGCACAGCCGGATCTGAAAAGCGTTCCGCTGCTCTACGACATGGTCAAGTCGCCGGACGACAAGAAGACGCTGGAACTGATCTTCGTGCCCGATGAAATGGGGCGGCCCTATGCCATGCCACCCGGCACGCCGCCGCAGTTCGTGAGCGCCGTCCGCGACGCCTTCAGAAAGATCATGACCGATCCGGCGTTCAAGACTGAAACGGAAGGCCGCGGGTTGGAGGTCGATCCGATCTACGGCGAGGAAATGACAAAACTGCTGACGGATGCCTTCGCCGTTCCCAAGCCGATCCTTGAACGCGCATCCGCTTTGATCGGAAGGCCCGGTCAGAAGAAGTGATACCGGTTGCCTTGCTTTGCTCCATCCACCTTCGCCGCGCGGAGGCGCTGGATGACGCTGCATTCATTGGTGCATAAAAAGGAAGGGGTCGTGGACACGTCCCCCGTGCGGGGCATGGCTATCGCAAATGAACCGTAGCAAGGTCGGGCTGAGGCCCAAGCCCCGACATGCAGCGGCAAACGTATCGAGGGGAATGTCCGGGCGCGCGAAAAGCTTGACCCGACCACGTCGCGAACTGAATTACGGAACATTATCCCCGCCCTCCTCCCCGCCCGTATTCTCCGCTTTGTCCGCATCATGCAGGGGCGCCTCCGGGGGCGTACTTGAGGTGAGATGCGGGCTCGGATGTCGCTGGAGGGCCGACGCAACGGTCGTCCAGCGAGGCGGTATCCTACGGCTGTCGGGTAAC
>CAMDPA010000037.1 GCA_945903565.1 Devosia equisanguinis
CGGCTGGGGTATCTTGGGTCATGGCGGTTGTGGCGTAGCGTTGATACGCGGCACTCTTCGTCTCGACACCGAATTGTTACGTGAATCTCGCCACTTGCACCACAACTGCCAACGATTTTCCAAGGTCTGGTGCATAATCCGGGCTAGTCGCTCCTCTAGCGCAGAAACTGGGCCCGACGAAGCATATTCGAAGTACGATCTTGCAGGAAGCGCGAGCTGAACCGAATTTCGTTCCCGCAGCCAATTCACCGCGACCGCCGGTTCATTCGGCAGACTGCCTAATTCGGACGCATTCGCTGAAACGGCGACATGCAATTTCTTGATTACCCAGGCATCTCCTCTATCCCGCCACAACCGCCCGCTATGACGGTCGCCAGAGTCCCCCGTGTCGATGTCTGTCTCACCAGCAATAGCCATGGTGAGAGAGTACAATGTCTGACATCCTGAAGACCCGTGTGCTGATCGCCGGAGCCGGCGCAGTCGACGGTTGCACCGCGGCGCGCCTGATCGAGAAGGGCATCGACACGACACTGATGACGAGGCCGGAGCGGTTCGAGCAGATCGTCGTGCACGGCCTGCGCGTAACGAGCCCCTTCGGCAGGTTCAGGAAGCCGGTCCGAGGCGTCGTCTCGGCACAGCTCTCCAAGTCCTACGACCTCGTTATCTTCGCCTGCCGTGCCCATCTCCTGCCTGATGCGATCCAGCAAGCCGCCGACGCTGTCGGGCCCAACACGTTCGTCCTGTCGTTGACGGGTGGCGGGCCGAACATGGAGCACTTGCGGCGGCGCTACCCGGCGGACAAGTCGATGGGGGGCATCTTCGAGGGACGTGTTCGGATCGATGCGGATGGGATCATCGGCCATCGACCGCCCGAGGCCCGCATCCTGATCGGCGAGCGATCACGCGGCGACCGCGTTGCGGCGCGCATCGCCGAGCTGCTGACCGGACGCGGCCTCGACGCCAAGACCACCAGCGAACTCGACCGCTGGGCCTGGGCGCGCTCGATCTTCCTTGGCGCCGGCGTCGGAACGTCCATAATGACCAAGCGGCCCTTGACCGACGCGCTGCGCTTCCATCCCGGTCAGACGCACTTCGCTTACATGGTGGGTGAGGGGTGCGCCATCGCTGCGGCCAACGGTGTCGAGATCGACAAGGCGACGATGTGGCGCTACCGTCATAGCCTTACCCTTGTAGGCGAGCCGCTGATGTCGCCGCCACTTGTGAGCGACCCGGGCGGTTCGAGTCAGGAGGCGTTCTACCTGATGACGCAGCTGATCCGCCGGCCCGGCGGCGGCGCGGCGAGCGGGCTGCGGCTGGCGCTTTCCTCGCTTGCGGACGAGAAGGCCGGGGCGGTGATCGATGCGTGAGCCGGAGCGGCGCCGAGCGTGCCTCCGTACGAACATTGACGGTGGCAGATCGCCACAGGTTGAGCTGGCGGCCGTGCTTCCGAGGTGCTTCCGCGAGGAGGTGGCGGGTTTGCCCTGACCGATCAAAGCGTCTAACCAATTGAAATTTGGTATAAAAATGGTGGGCGGTATAGGGATTGAACCTATGACCCCACGCGTGTGAAGCGTGTGCTCTACCGCTGAGCTAACCGCCCGACCGAAGGGCCCTTATTGGTGTTCCCGCGCCCGGCTGTCAAGCGCACCAGATGTTTAGTTGGATGACCGCCTCGCAATGGCGGTGTCCGGCGTGGCGGAGCGGGAGCGTTCTCGACTTTGTTCCGCCGAGATGATCCAGCAACTCCGATGCGACGAGCTTGTCTTCGTTCAGGAAATGTGTTCAGCATCCCGGAAAAGGTCAGTATTCCTGTCCTTTGTTGACGCATCGGCCGTTGGCCTGCTGTCCGCTCTCGCTCATTGGAGCGTGGAGTGGCTGGGCGGGCGGAGATGGGTGTTGGCCCAGGATTTGCTGGGCTTTGAATGGTATTGGATAGGGAAGCAGCTGGTCGTGATGGGTGCGCGGGTACGATTGGAAGCAGGCAACGGTGCGTTTGGCGCGCCGGTCGCTGCTCGCCGGCCGCGCTTGTCCTGGCTGGCGCGGGCGGATCGAACTCGAAAATCGGCCGGCGCGGTTCGCGCTCGAAAACCCTGCGAGCGCCGAGCTTGATAGGGCTCTGCCGCCGCCCCGCGCAACCGGCCTCGTGCCCTGGCGCAATCGGTGGGAGAGCCCGCTCCAACGCCACACACCTTCCCATTGAAAACCGCCGACGCCGCCGCGCGTTCGTACTATAGACAGCACGCTGGCCGAACAGGCCGCGCCACGCACAAGACCTCCCGGAGAGGACCTACCCCATGACGAGCGCCTATCGCCGCGGCCTCCCCCACTTCGCCGTGCAAGACGCCGACGAGACGCCGCCCGGCCTGTTCGATCCGCGCCAGGAGCGTGATGCGTGCGGGGTCGGCTTCATCGTCGATCTGAAGGGCGCGAAGTCGCACCAGATCATCGAGGACGCGATCTCGATCCTGGAGAACCTGGAGCACCGCGGCGCGGTCGGCGCGGACCCGATCGCCGGCGACGGCGCGGGCATCCTGATCCAGATCCCACACGAGTTCCTGGCGCGAGAGTGCGCCAAGGACGGTTTCAAGCTGCCCGCGCCCGGCACCTACGCTGTCGGCCACCTGTTCATGCCGCAAGACGCCCGGCTGATGGCGCACTGCGAACGGGTGTGGACGCGCATCATTCGCCAGGAGGGCTTGGAGTTGCTCGGCTGGCGTTCGGTGCCGGTCGACAACTCGTGCCTGTCGGAGATGGTGAAGGGCACCGAACCGGTGCACCGTCAGGTGTTCATTGCACGCCCTGCGTCGATCCCCGACGAGGCAACCTTCGAGCGCAAGCTCTACCTTGTCCGCAAGGTCGTCTCGAATGCGATGTACGATGCCTATAAGGGCCGCGACATCGGGCATTACACGGTGAGCCTGTCGTGCCGGACGCTGGTCTACAAGGGCATGTTCCTGTCGTATCAGGTCAAGAAGTACTACAACGATTTGTCCGACCCGCTGATCGCTTCGGCCTTGGCGCTCGTGCATCAGCGCTTTTCGACCAACACGTTCCCGTCGTGGCGGCTGGCGCATCCCTATCGCATGGTCGCCCACAACGGCGAGATCAACACGCTGCGTGGCAACGTCAACTGGATGGCGGCGCGGCAGGCGTCGGTCGCCTCGCCGTTGTATGGCGGGGACATCCAGAAGCTGTGGCCGATCTCCTACGAGGGCCAGTCCGATACGGCCTGCTTCGACAACGCGCTCGAATTCCTGACGATGGGCGGCTACAGCCTCGCCCACGCCGCGATGATGCTGATCCCGGAAGCGTGGGCCGGCCACGAGACGATGGATAGCAAGCGCAAGGCGTTTTACGAGTACCACGCCTGCATGATGGAGCCGTGGGACGGCCCGGCCGCAATGGCGTTCACGGACGGCCTGCAGATCGGCGCCACGCTCGACCGCAACGGCCTGCGCCCCGCGCGCTATCTGGAGACCAACGACGGCCGCGTGATGATGTCGTCGGAATCGGGCGTGCTCGCGATCCCCGAGCCGAACATCAAGCGCAAGTGGCGCCTGCAGCCGGGCAAGATGCTGCTGATCGATCTCGCCAAGGGCCGCATCGTCTCCGACGATGAGCTGAAGGCGGAGATCGCGTCCAAGCACCCCTACGAGACCTGGTTGAAGCGCACCCAGATCCAGGTCGGCGATCTCCCGCTGACGAAGAAGCAGGCCGTGCGGCGCTCGAATGTCGCCCTGCTCGATCTGCAGCAGGCGTTCGGCTACACGCAGGAAAGCGTCAAGGTGTTGATGGCGCCGATGGCGCACACGGGTCAGGAAGCGATCGGCTCGATGGGCACGGATACGCCGGTGTCCGTGTTGTCACAGAAGTCGAAGCTGCTGCACACCTACTTCAAGCAGAACTTCGCGCAGGTGACCAACCCGCCGATCGATTCAACGCGCGAAGAATTGGTGATGAGCCTCGTGTCGTTCATCGGACCGCGCCCGAACCTGCTCGATCTCGAGGGCACCTCGAAGGTCAAGCGGCTCGAGGTCGGCCAGCCCATTCTGTCGAACGAGGATCTGGAGCGCATCCGCCAGATCGGCGAGGTGAAGGACAACCACTTCACGTCGGTCACGCTCGACATCACTTATCCCGTGGACCACGGCTTCAAGGGCATGTCGGATGCGCTCGACGTCGTGTGCGCGGAGGCCGAGGAGGCCGTGCGCTCGGGCGACTACAACATTATCATTCTGTCGGACCGCGCAGCCGGGCCGGACCGGATTCCCATCCCGTCGTTGCTGGCCACCTCCGCCGTGCACCATCACTTGATCCGACAGGGATTGCGCACGTCGGTGGGTCTGGTTGTCGAGACCGGCGAGGCGCACGAGGTGCATCAGTTCGCGACGCTCGCGGGCTATGGTGCGGAGGCGATCAATCCGTATCTCGCGTTCGAGACGCTGGCCGAGCTCGTCGCCGATCCCATGAAGTTCGCCATCGACGACAAGCTGACGCTGAAGGAAGCGCAGAAGCGCTACATCAAGTCGATCGCCAAGGGGCTGCTCAAGGTGATGTCCAAGATGGGCATCTCCACCTATCAGTCCTATTGTGGCGCGCAGATTTTCGATGCGGTCGGCCTGCGCACGAGTTTCGTGCAGAAATACTTCACCGGCACGCATAGCCAGGTGGAAGGCATCGGCCTCAGCCAGATCGCGCGCGAGTCGTTCGAGCGGCATCGGCAGGCGTTCGGCAACGTGCCCACGCTCGCCAATTCGCTCGAAGTCGGCGGCGACTACGCCTATCGCGTGCGCGGCGAAGCCCACATGTGGCGGCCGGGCGTGGTGGCGGACTTGCAGCATGCGGTGCGCGGCACCGATAACGCGGACGCGAAGGCGGGCAAGATCCCGCAGAAGTTCCGCGACTACTCCCGTCAGATCGACGAGCAGTCCGAGCAGCTCATGACGCTGCGTGGCCTGTTCCGGATCAAGAACGCGGAGGAGATGGATCGCAAGCCCGTGCCGCTCGACGAAGTCGAACCCGCGGTTGCGATCGTGAAACGCTTCTCGACGGGGGCGATGAGCTTCGGCTCGATTTCGCGCGAGGCGCACACCACGCTTGCGATCGCGATGAACCGCATCGGCGGCAAGTCGAACACGGGCGAGGGCGGCGAGCAGGCCGACCGCTACAAGACGATGCCGAATGGCGACAGCATGCGCTCGGCGATCAAACAGGTGGCGTCGGGCCGGTTCGGCGTGACGACGGAATATCTCGTCAACTCCGACGTGATGCAGATCAAGATGGCGCAGGGCGCCAAGCCCGGCGAGGGCGGCCAGCTTCCCGGCCACAAGGTCGACGCGGTCATCGCCAGCGTGCGCCACTCGACGCCGGGCGTCGGCTTGATCTCGCCGCCGCCGCACCACGACATCTACTCGATCGAGGATCTCGCACAGCTGATCTTCGATCTGAAGAACGTCAATCCGGACGCGGCCGTTTCGGTGAAGCTCGTGTCGGAAGTCGGCGTCGGCACGGTTGCCGCCGGCGTCGCCAAGGCGCGCGCGGATCATGTGACGATCGCGGGCTTCGAAGGTGGCACCGGCGCCTCGCCGCTGACCTCGATCAAGCATGCGGGTAGCCCGTGGGAGATCGGGCTGGCCGAGACGCATCAAACGCTGGTCGGCAATCGGCTGCGCGGGCGCATCGCCGTGCAGGTCGACGGCGGTGTGCGCACGGGGCGCGACGTGGTGATCGGCGCGTTGCTGGGCGCGGACGAGTTCGGCTTTGCTACCGCGCCGTTGATCGCGGCGGGCTGCATCATGATGCGCAAGTGCCATCTCAACACCTGCCCGGTCGGCGTTGCGACGCAGGACCCTGTGCTGCGTGCAAAGTTCCAGGGCAAGCCCGAGCACGTCATCAACTTCTTCTTCTTCGTCGCCGAGCAGGTGCGCGAGTGGATGGCGCAGATGGGCGTGCGTCGCTTCGACGAGCTGATCGGCCAGTCCGACTATCTCGACAAGGATCGCGCCATCCGCCACTGGAAGACGCGCGGCCTCGACTTCCGCCGGCTGTTCTACAAGCCGGAGACCGAGGAGGGCGTCGCGATCTTGAATTCCGAGCGGCAGGATCACGGCCTCGACAAGGTTCTCGACCGCAAGCTGATCAAGCTTGTCGGCAAGGCGATCGACGGTGAGGGCCGCTATCAGAGCGATCCGAAGAAGCCGATCGTGATCGCCAACCGCGACCGAGCCACTGGTGCGATGCTGTCGGGCGAGATCGCTAAGCGGCATGGCCACGCGGGGCTACCCGAAGATTCGATCTGGCTGTCGTTCAAGGGCATCGCCGGCCAGAGCTTCGGCGCCTGGGTGGCGCGCGGCGTGACGCTTGATCTCGTCGGCGAAGGCAACGACTACGTCGGCAAGGGCCTGTCGGGCGGCAAGCTGATCGTGCGGCCCGATCCGAAGTCCGGCATCGTGCCGGAAGAGAGCATCATCGTCGGCAACACCGTGCTTTACGGCGCGATCACGGGCGAGTGCTATTTCCGTGGCGTTGCGGGCGAGCGCTTCGCGGTGCGCAACTCCGGCGCCATCGCGGTGGTGGAAGGCACGGGCGACCACGGCTGCGAATACATGACCGGCGGCGTCGTCGTCGTGCTCGGCGCCACGGGCCGGAACTTCGCGGCGGGCATGTCGGGCGGTATCGCCTACGTGCTCGACGAGAAGGACGACTTCGAGAAGCGCTGCAACCTCGCCATGATCGATCTCGCGCCGGTCGAGGCGGAGGAAGAGGTGATGCGGCTCTTGCAGGGCGAGAGCGGCAACCTCGAAAATCACGGCCTCGTCGACGTGATGTCCGACATGACAAGCCAGGATGCCGAGCGCCTGCATCGTCTGATCACGCGCCACCTGCACTATACGAACTCGGCCAAGGCCAAGCTGATCCTCGCGGACTGGCCCGCGTGGTTGCCGAAGTTCAAGAAGGTGATGCCGGTGGAGTATCGCGAAGCGCTGGCCAAGATGGCCACGGTGCAGGCTGCGGACAAGACCGGGCTGGAAGTGCTGGAGATCGGGGTGAGGAAGTAGGTGGCGGTGGTGTCGGGCCTGAAGGTGCCGACACCTTGATGGAGTTAGGCGATGCGCGCACTCGTTGGGCAGCAACCGGAATTTGTGAGCGCGATCCTGGTCGGTGCGTTGCTTGGCTTTGCCGGGGACGCAATTGCGTGCCGGAGTTCAATGGTGCATGCCCCACTTCCCACTCTCGAACGAGCGCTCAATCCGTTGCCGAATGAAATCACGTTCATCGGCAAGATCGTAGGATATGGGGTGGTCGGCCACAAAGTAGAAGTCGTCCGCCGGATCCAGGGTGATGTAGCCGATCTGGTGACTGTCTTTAGTCTTTGCCGGACGATGGGGCAGGTCGGCGACGTTTTGCCGTTTGTTGGTAATAGCTTCAGCATTCGGGAGGCGCAGCTATGAAGAGTCGTAGGGTGGGTCAATCGTAGCGCGACCCAGCAATCAACGGTGTGCCGGAAAACTGCTGGGTCGCGCAGTGCTTGACCCAGCCTACGGGTAGCGGATTGGATTGGACAACACGAATATGGGCAAGATCACCGGCTTCATGGAGCTCGACCGCTCCGACCGCACATACAAGCCTGCCGAGGAGCGGGTAGGCAAAGTCGAGCGGGTCTATGCCGGCCCCGAGGGACGATAAGGATTGCGAATTGTGAGCGCGTCGATGACGAGGCCGTCGTGCATGTCTTCAGAGTACAAGGTCGTGCAGCCTTCAATCAGAGCTGCGGCGACGATGTTGGCATCGAATATGTGGAGCTGGTATCGCTCGGCCAATCGCAATGCTTGTTCGTGGACCTCCAGGGTGAGTGGAACGATCCGGCAGGTCGTCCGGACGGTTTGGAGAACATTTCGCACCTCTGCGAAGGACATCCCGAACTTGCGCAGTCCTACGCGCGTGAATTCGTTCAGCACCTGCACGCTGATAACGGCACCAGCCTTAACGATCGCATCTGAACGGTCGGCTTTGTGCGTGCCAGCACTCATCAAGTACACGACCACATTAGTGTCGAGAAACGGCTCAGTAGTCGCCATCTTCATAGGCGTCCGATCGTTTGAACTTGTAGTCGGCAGGTACGCGACCTCTAAACTTCTTCAAAGCTTCGAAAGCCGCGTCGATCTCGGCCTGCGTCCGCGGTGCAGGCCTCGCCACAGGAAGCACCTCGACCTCGTCGCCTTCTTTCAAGCCCAGGCGCTCGACCAGCTCGGACGTCAAAACGACGGCCAAACCATCGCCCATCCTCGTAATCTGCATGGCAACCTCAGTGGCACTGTTTGTCGCAGCACTATAGCACACCCAGCTTGACGCCGTCATACACCCCTTGAAGCCTCGACCACCCCACAGGACTGACTGAAATGGGCAAGATTACCGGGTTCATGGAACTCGACCGCAGCGACCGCACATACAAGCCTGCCGAGGAGCGGGTGAAGCATTGGAACGAGTTCGTTGTGCCGCTCCCTGAGAAGGAGACGAAGGCGCAGGCTGGCCGCTGCATGGATTGCGGCATCCCGTATTGTCACAACGGCTGCCCGGTCAACAACCAGATCCCCGACTGGAACGACCTCGTCTATCGCGGCGATTGGAAGACGGCGGCGCAGAACCTGCACTCGACCAACAACTTCCCCGAGGTCACAGGCCGCGTCTGCCCCGCGCCGTGCGAGGCGTCCTGCACGCTGAACATCGACGACAAGCCGGTCACGATCAAAACGATCGAATGCGCGGTCGCCGACAAGGCGTTCGAGGAAGGCTGGATCGCGCCGCAGCCACCCGAAAAGAAGACCGGCAAGAAGGTCGCGATCATCGGTTCGGGCCCGGCGGGTCTGGCTGCCGCGCAGCAGCTCGCGCGCGCCGGTCACGACGTCCACGTCTACGAGAAGAACGCGAAGGCCGGCGGGTTGCTGCGCTACGGCATTCCCGACTTCAAGATGGAGAAGAACATCATCGACCGCCGCGTCGCGCAGATGGAGGCGGAGGGCGTCACGTTCCACTACGGCATGCATGTCGGCAAGGACGTGAAGATCAAGAAGCTCGAAAAGGAGTACGACGCGGTGCTGCTGTCGGGCGGTTCGGAGAAGCCGTTCGACTTTTTCGAAAAGGCGTCGGGCCGCGAGCTCGACGGCCTGCATTTCGCGATGAATTTCCTGCCGCAGCAGAACCGCCGCGTGTCCGGCGAGAAGCAGCCGGCCAAGACCAAGGAGATCTCGGCCAAGGGCAAGCACGTCGTCGTGATCGGCGGCGGCGATACCGGCTCGGATTGCATCGGAACGAGTTTCCGCCAGGGCGCGAAAAGCGTCACGCAGCTCGAAATCATGCCGATGCCGCCGAAGCTGGAGAACAAGGCGCTGAGCTGGCCGCACTGGCCGATGAAGCTGCGCGTGTCGTCATCGCAGGCCGAGGGCGCGAAGGTCGAGTATTCCATCAACACCATCGGGTTCGCCGGCAAGGACGGCGTCGTGACCGGCCTGAAGTACGTGAAGGTGGATTCCAAACTGCAGCCGATTCCCGGTTCGGAAGGCGAGATGCCCGCTGACCTCGTGCTGTTCGCGATGGGGTTCTCGGGCCCGCTCGACGACGACGCGATCAAGGAGATGGCGCTCGAGATCGTGCCGCGCGGCCGCTTCAAGGGCCTCGACGCCGATGAGCGTGACTATCGCATCAAGGGCGCCAAGAAGGTGTTCGCGGCCGGGGATATCCGGCGCGGGCAATCGCTTGTCGTGTGGGCGATCCGCGAAGGTCGGCAGGCCGCAGCCTCGATCGACAAGTACCTGATGGGCAAAACCGACCTGCCGCGGTGAGAGCAGCGTAGGGTGGGTCAAGCGTAGCGCGACCCAGCATTTTCCAGCATCACGTGGATCGCTGGGTCGCGCTACGCTTGACCCAGCCTACACCTCCGCCTTGTTCAACCGCTCCGAATATTCGCGCCGGAACGCCTCGAACCGCCCCTCCGCGATGGCCGTGCGCATCGCCGCCATCAGTTCCTGATAAAACCAGGTGTTGGCCCACGACATCAGCATCGCGCCGAGAAACTCACCTGATTTGATGAGGTGGTGGAGATACGCGCGCGAGTAATCGCGGCACGCCGGGCAGGTACTTTTCTCGTCGAGCGGCCGCAGGTCTTCCGCGTGTCGGGCATTGCGAATATTAACGCGGCCGCTCCACGTGAAGGCTTGTCCATGCCGGCCCGAACGCGTCGGCATCACGCAGTCGAACTTGTCGATCCCGCGCGCCACCGCCTCGATCAGATCGGACGGGGTACCCACGCCCATGAGGTAGCGCGGCTTGTTGGCCGGCAAACACGGCAGCGTCGTATCGAGGGTCGCGAGCATCAATTCCTGGCCCTCGCCGACCGCAAGACCACCGACCGCATAACCCGGCAGATCGAGCGCGACGAGGCCATCGGCCGACCTCCGCCGCAACTGCGTATCGGTGCCGCCCTGCACGATGCCGAACAGCGCCTGGCCTTCGCGCGCGAGGCCCACGTCACGCTGGCGCGCGAACTCGGCCTTGCAGCGCGCGGCCCAGCGGAGCGACAGCTCCATCGCTTCCGTCGCCCGCGCGGGCTCTGCCGGCAGCTCGATGCATTCGTCGAGCTGCATCTGGATGTCGGAGCCGAGCAGGCACTGGATCTCGATCGCGCGCTCCGGCGTCAGCATGTGCCGGGAGCCGTCAAGATGCGATTGGAACGCGACGCCTTCCTCGCTCATCTTGCGCAGGCCCGACAGCGACATCACTTGGAAGCCGCCAGAATCGGTAAGGATAGGCCCGTTCCAGCGCATGAAGTCGTGGAGTCCGCCAAGGCGATGGATTCGCTCCGCGCCCGGCCGCAGCATCAGGTGATAGGTGTTGGCGAGTAGGATGTCCGCGCCGGCCTGCTTGACTTGCTCGGGATAGAGCGCCTTCACGGTTGCTGCCGTGCCGACCGGCATGAACGCGGGTGTGCGGATGACGCCGCGCGGCGTCACCACCTCGCCGAGGCGCGCGCTACCGTCTTGGCCGAGAGGGCGATATCCGAATTGAGATGTCATTTTGCTTCGTAACGCAGGGACTTTGCCCCTGCACCCCACCAAAGGGCGAGCCCTTTGGAAACCCTGCCTTGAAGAGGCGGGTCCAGGGCGCGGCCCTGGACAGGCGCGAGGGGACCGACGGCTGAGCCGTCAAAGCTAGCACAGACCCTCCTAGGCGAAGCCTATGGCGCGCGCAAGAGCAGGCACGCATCGCCGTAGGAGTAGAACCGGTAACGGTGCGCGATGGCGTGGGCATACGCGGCTTTCATCGTATCGAGCCCGGAAAACGCCGAGACGAGCATGAACAACGTCGAGCGCGGGAGGTGGAAGTTGGTGAGCAGGATGTCGACGGCGCGAAAGCGATAGCCGGGCGTGATGAAGATATCGGTCTCGCCGGTGAACGGATGGATCGTTCCGTCAGGGGCTGTCGCGCTTTCGAGCACGCGCAACGACGTCGTGCCGGCAGCCACGATGCGGCCGCCGCGTGCGCGTGCCTCGTTCAGGGCAAGCGCGGTTGCGCCGTCGATTTCGCCCCACTCCGAATGCATGGTGTGGTCGGCGGTATCGTCGGCCTTCACCGGCAGGAACGTGCCCGCGCCGACATGCAGCGTGACGAACCGGCGCCCGATGCCGCGGGCATCGAGCCGCTCGAACAGCTCTGGTATGAAATGCAACCCAGCGGTCGGGGCGGCGACCGCGCCATCACGCGCGGCGTAGATCGTCTGATACGTCGCGCGGTCGGCGGCGTTCGGCGCGCGCTTCAAGGCGATGTAGGGCGGTAGCGGCACTTCTCCGAGCGCGGCGATGGCCTCGTCGAGGTGTGCGCCGGATAGATTGAACTGCAACGTGACGAGGCCGGCTTCGCCCTTCTCCATGACGCGCGCGTCGAGTTCGCCGGTGAGGCAGACACGGCCCTCACCGCCGAAGCGGACGAGATCGCCGGACGCGAGACGCTTGGCCGGTCGCGCGAAGGCCTGCCATCGGCTGTCGTCGAGGCGCTTGATGAGATTGAAGTCGACGTGCGCGCGGTTGCCGTCACGAATGCGGGTGCCGTCGAGGGCGGCGGGGATGACGCGCGTATCGTTGAGGACGAGCACGTCGCCGGGCCGCAGCAGGTCCGGCAGATCACGGACGATGCGGTCGCTCAGTATTCCGATCATGCCGGGTTCGGTGGTTCCATCGACCACGAGCAGCCGCGCCGCATCACGCGGGCTCGCCTGCTCCAGCGCGATCAACGGCTCGGGCAATTCGAAGTCGAACAGTTCGGTACGCACGCGCAGGCTCCGGCGGTGTAGCTTGTTCTGCTATGTCGTCCGCCGGTAGCGCGTGCGCAAGCCCTCACCCCGCCTTGGCGAGGTACGGCATCACCTCGGTTGCGAACAATTGCAGCGACTTGTTGGTTTGTTCGGCGGGTTGGGTGCCGATCTGCAGCATCGCGATGAGATGGCCGAAGCCGAGTTCCTGCTGCCGCTTGATCAGCGTCTCGCGCACGGTCTTCGGACTGCCCGCGACGATCATGCCCATGTCGAGCAGCGCCTCCAGCGTCTGGTAGCTCTTGCGCAGCTTGAACTTCTGCTCGATCAGCGCCTTCGTGCCGGCAATCGACGTGTAGCCCGGCGGCAGCCGCGCCTCGAGCGGGTAATGCAGCAGCTTGTTGAAGAACATTTCCGCGTGCACCTTCACCTCGGCGCGTGCCTGCTCGTCGGTGTCGGCGACGACCATCGGCAAGGCCCAGCCGAGCTGCGATGGATCGCACGTGTAGCCGTGCTTGGCGGCGATCTCGCGATAGCGGTCGAAGCCCTTCTTGGCCATCGTGATCGGCGAGAACGTCTGCAGGTAGGTGTACTTGCGATCGGGATGCGCGCACCAGTCGACCGTCTCTGTCGAGCCCTGCGAGGGGATCCACACCGGCGGGTGCGGCTGCTGCACCGGGCGCGGCCAGATATTGACGTAGTCGAACTCGTAGTGGCGGCCGGTGTAGCGGAACGGGCCCCGTTCCGTCCACGCTCGCAGGATGAGGTCGTGCGCTTCGTAGTAGCGCGCGTGGCTGAGGCTCGGGTTCGAGGCGGATGCGAAATATTCCGTGCCGATGCCGCGCACGAAGCCCGCGATCAAGCGGCCATCCGACAGGTTGTCGATCATCGCGAACTCTTCCGCGATGGCGATGGGGTTGCTCACCAGCGGCAGCGCGCGGCCGAGCACGCAGATCTTGGCGCGCTTCGTGGTGCGCGCCAGCGATGCCGCGATCAGATTCGGCGCGGGCATGATGCCGTACGCAGTCTGATGGTGCTCGTTGACGCAAATGCCGTCGAAGCCGAGCTCATCGGCCAGCTCCAGCTCGCCGATGTAACGCTTGTAGAGACCTGCGCCCTTGGCGGGATCATAGAGCGAGTTCGGCAGCGTCAGCCACGCGGTGTCGTGCTTGTCGAGGTCGGCCACGCTGACATGGCTGTAGGGCATCAGGTGGAAGAAGTAGCTCTTCATGGTGCGAGCTCCCGGTAGAAGGCGGTCATGGCGTCGCTGCACTCTTTCGGACGCTCGGTGTGGAGCGAGTGGCCGGACTGGGCGAGTGCGGTGAGCTTCACGCCCTTGATCTTCTCGACGAACGCCTTGTGGCAGTCGAACGGCACGATCTTGTCGTCACGCCCCCAGATGATGTGCGAGGGCTTGTCGATGCGATGCAGCCAATAGGCCAGCTGCGGATTATGCAGCCGGGGCGACCACGCCAGCCGCGCCACTGTCGCCTTGTTCTGCAGGGTGACATCGAGATCGGCCTGCGGCAGCAGCTTGATCCGCTCCTCCGCGAGCTTCTGGTCGTAGAACTGGTTGCGCGTCGCGGTTTCCGCGTCCCACAGGAAGATGTCGCCGAACGGCACGGCATCCGAGCGGCACCCGGCCGGCGCAAGCAAGGTCACGGATTTGAGTCTGGACGTGTTGCGGATCGCGAGTTCCGCCACCGTCCAGCCGCCGAGCGAGTGGCCGGCGAGGTGCACGCCCGTCAAGTCCATGACTTCGAGCATGTCGAGATAGAAGAACGCGAGATCGCCGACGCTCATCATCCAGTCCGGCGTTTTGGAGCGCCCGAAGCCGGGATGCTCCGGCGCGATCACGCGATATGTCTCGGCAAGAGCCTTCAACATTGGGCTCCAATTGGAACCGCCGGCACCATGCAGGAACAAGAGTGGCGGGCCGCTGCCGTCCTCCTTGATCTTGAGCATCTGGCCTTTGACGTCGATTTCGATGTCGCGCATCGCGAATGGCTCCTGCGGATGGGGCGCTGGTGTCCAGGTGAATGTCCTGGCCCGTTATAGAGGGGCCACGACCGATACGGCAATCGCCTCGGCGCGCGGGCGCTATGCGTCGCAGGCATCGGTCGTGAAACGGCGTTTTGCGCGAGGGGTCACCGGCCTCACAATGGCGGGAAGCCCAGGCACGCCGCCGGATTGTCGACGAGGATCATGTTCCGGGTCTTCTCGTCGGGCACCCAGTCGAGCAGCTGGTCGAGCAGGCGCACGTCATTGGGCATCGGCTTGAAGTACTGCGGATGCGGCCAATCGGTGCCCCACATCAGCCTGTCGGGCGCATGCTGCACGAGCTTCTTCACCAGCGGATCCATGTCGGTGAACGGGAAGTCGTTCTGCTTCGACGGTCGCGGCGACAGCTTGACCCAGCAGCGGCCGGTGTCGAGGCATGCCAACACGAACTTGAAGGCCGCGCTGTCGATGCCCTTGGACGGATCGACCCCACCCATGTGTTCCAGCACGAAGCGGCCGGGGGATTTGAGGATCTGCGGCAACCAATCGGGCTGCTCGTCCGGCTTGACGAGATAGTGCATGCCCCAGCCGTGGTCGTGGGTGCGGGCGACGAGGCGCTGGTCGATCTCCTTCAGGAGACGCCAGGTGATGCGATAACCCACCACGCCAGACTTCGTTAGGATCTCCAGCTCGCCATCGGTGATGCCGGGCCAGGGAATGACGGCCGCGCGCAGCCGGTCGGGAAAGCGGCACTGTGCATGCAGCACGAGATCGTAGTTGTTCTCGTACATCATCGACTGGACATGGAGTCCACGTTGCAGCCCCAGCGCGTCCTGCAGCTTCAGCCAATCCTCGATCGGCGTGTCCTCGAACTCCAGATGCGAGAAGCAGTGATCCGGCTTCAGCGGGAACAGCTTCTGCGGCCCGATGAAGTGGAAATGCGTGTCGCAGGCACCGGGAGGCAGCTTGAGCTTGGGCTTGGGGTAGTTGCGGTCGATCAGTGGCGAAAGTGGACGCTTGGTGGGCTCGCTCATTCGGTCACCTTGATGTTGGCCTGCTTCATCAGTGCGCCCCACTTCGCGAAGTCCGCCTCGAGGAAACGCTGGAACTCCTCGGGCGTGTTGGCGCGCGCTTCCGAGCCGAGTGCGGCGAGCTTATCCTTGACCGCTGGTGTCGCGAGCGCGGTTCTGACGGCGAGGCTCAGCCGCTCGACCACGGCTGTGGGTGTCGCCTTGGGCGCGAGAAGGCCGTTCCACGTCACACCCTGGACGTCGGGATAGCCGGCCTCCGCCATCGTCGGCACGTCGGGAATCGCTGGTGCCCGCGTTGGGCCCAACACCGCGAGAGCGCGGAGTTTGCCGCCCTGGATGTGCTGTAGCGTGTCGAGGAGCTGTTGCAGCCCCATGTCGACGTGACCGGCGACGAGATCGTTGATCGCTGGTGCGTTGCCGCGATAGGCAACCTCCGCCCATGTGATGCCGGCCTTTAGCTTGAACAACTCGCCCATGAAGTGGTTGATGCTGGCCCCGCCGCTGTTGCCGACGGTGAGCTTGCCCGGATTGGCCTTGGCATAGGCGACGAGGTCCGCCACCGATTTGACGGGGAGCGTCGTGCGCACGGTGAGCATGTTCGTCGCCACCGCCAACATGCTGACGGGAGCGAATACCTGGTCCCAGCGGTAGGGCGGCTTCGGCATCGTCATAGGCCCGAGCATCACCGGCCCGTTGGAGCCGACGAAGATCGTATGCCCGTCCGGCGCTGCGCGTGCCACGTAGTCGCCTGCGATCGTACCGCCGGCGCCAGCGCGGTTCTCTACCACGATCGGTTGGCCGAGCGCGTTGCCGATGCCGGCTTGGAGGATGCGCGCGCTCACATCCACATTGCCGCCGGGCGCGTAGGGCACCACGAAGGTGATGGTGCGCGACGGATACTGTTGAGCGGCAGCCGGCTGAGGCAGACCGCCCGCCAGAACCGCACAAAGCAAGAGCGCTCTGCCCAGCATTCAATCCTCCTGATATCGATCTGGTCGCTTATCCGGCCGTCTATTTCTTGGCCTTGTAATGGCTCTTGAAACTGTCGCGGTTCGGCATCTTCACCGCCGGCAACGTCTTGGCGTCCATCACGTCGTCGGCGCCGATGTTGCCGTTGAGCTGCAGCAGGTAGGCCGTAACGGCATAGACATCGTCGTCGGCGAGCGACTGGGGGGCGTGCCACGGCATCGAGCGGCGCACATAGTCGAACACCGTCGTCGCATAGGGCCAATAGCTGCCGATGGTCTTGAGGGCCGGCTTGTCGCCGACCAGCGAGGCCCGTCCGCCGACGAGCGCATCGTTCGGTTTGCCTTCGCCCTTTGGGCCGTGACAGCTCGCGCAATGCTGCTTGTAGACCGCCTCGCCCTTGGCTGGTGTGCCGCTGCCTGCAGGCAGGCCCTTCCCGCTCGGCGAGATGTCGATGTCCCACTTTGCGATTTCTTCCGGCGATGCCGGCTGGCCAAGCCCGGGCCCTTTCGATGACGGGCCTTTCGACTGAGCAAATGCGGTGCCTGCCAGCGCAATGGCGGCCGCGGCGGCGATCAGGACCTTATGCATAGACATGGACGATCTCCCCGTTGGCGCCGACCGACCAGCTTGAAATGCCGTTGAAGTGGTAGAAGGCTTTTGCACCGCGATCCGCGATCAGCTTGGCGCGCGTAGGCTGCACGTAGCCGCTCGAGTCCGTGGCGCGCGCCTGCAGGGGCGCAGGGCCGCCGTCCCAGTTCCAGGCCATGCGAAAGCGGGTCAGCGCCTTGGAGAGCACCGGCTCCTGCAGCGCCGCGCGCGCCCAGCTCTTGCCGCCATCGGCCGACACGTCCACGCGCGCGATCTTGCCGTTGCCCGACCAGGCGAGGCCGGAAATCTCGTAGAGGCCCTTGCCGCGCATCGTCAAACCCGGCGAGGGATGCGTAATGATCGACTTCGCTTCCATCGGGAAGAAGAACTGCTGTGACGTTCCATCCTTGGTCAGCAGCGTGTATTTCGAGGTTTCGTCGCGAACCATGGCGGGCGCGTCCATCACCTTGATTCGACGCAGCCACTTCACCTGCATGTTGCCCTCGTAGCCCGGCAGCAGCAGCCGCATGGGATAGCCGTTGGAGGGGCGCACGCGCTCGCCGTTCTGATAGAGCGCGATCATCGCGTCATCCATCGCCTTGGCGAGTGGCACCGAGCGGCTCATGCCCGCGCTATCTGCCCCTTCCGCGAGAACCCACGACGCTTTCGGGGCGACGCCGGCTTCGGCGAGCAGAACCTTCAAGCGAACGCCGGTCCATTCCGCGCAACTGACGAGGCCATGCAGCGCTTGCGCGTTGCCCTGTGGCGGCTTCTCGCCATAGAGCCCGAGCGAGTTTCCACCGCATTCGATGAACGCGATCTGGCTCTCCATGGGATAGCGCGCCAGTGCCTCCAGCGTGAAGGTGAGCGGCCGTTTGACCATGCCGTGGACCAGCAGGCGATGGGCGTCCGGATCGATGTCGGGAATGCCGCTGTGGCTGCGTTCGAAGTGCAGGCCGTTCGGCGTGATCGTACCGTTGAGCAGATGATGCGGCGTACGCGCCGAGCCGGTGCCGGGCACGTTCGGCGCGTGCGCGAAGGTGCGCACGGTTTTGGCCTCGTGCTTGGAGGGCTGGCCGTAGCCGACGAAATTCGAGCCCGGCGCCTTCATCCACGGCGGCACGGTAAGGCCCTGCGCCTCGGCTTGCGTCGAGACCGCGAGCCCCGTGCCGGCGGCGACTCCACCCCCGAGTGCGCCGCCAAGGAAAATGCGGCGATCGAGCAAACCGCCGCCGGCCGCTCGGTCTTCCATCGCCTCGTCGAGCGCCCGCTCGGAACCATCTCGCCCGTTGGTCTTGCCCATGCGCGCCTCCCACGTTGGACCGAACGGATCGAGCCGCGGCCACATTGGGAGAAGTGTCGGATTATTGGCGCGGGCGTGTCAATCGTGATGCGGAATCAGTCGTGATGCCGCTTCAAGCATAGGCCGGGGCCGGGAAGGCCGTGCGGACAAGGCGGCTGTCACGGCGGGGCTGGCGCATCGCACGGACGGCGACGACGGCCCGGTCGCCAACCATCAGGCCCCACACGATCCCCATCTCGAGGTAGAAGTGCCGCCAGTGATCGATATCGATCACGAAGCCCTCCAGCGCATTGCCGAGGAACGCCGCGTAGACGATCAGGAACAGCGACTGCGTGGAGGTCTTGAGCATCGCGTGCCGCAGGCCGAGCAGCGCCGTCATCCAAACGATCGCGAAGAACGCCAGGCCGCCGATCCAACCCGCGCTCAGGAACAGCGTGAGGTAGACGTTGTGTACGTCCTCGTGGTGGTAGTCGCTTGCAAACACCAGAGCGCCCAGGCCCAGAGGGTTCTCCAGGATCAGGCCTTTCGCCTTTTCCTGTCCGCCGAAGCGGCCTTGCGGGCCGACGTCATACGATTGGGTGAGCGCTGCACGGTTCGACAGCAAATCGCCGATGCCATCAAACTGCGCGGCGATAGTGACGATGCCCGCCGCAGAGGCCACCGCCAACGTGCCGAGCAGCATGGTCTTGATGCGCTGTCGGTTGCTCGGCGCGAACACGAGGCTGAAGTAGATGTAGACGGCGATGCCGACGACGGCGTTGAACCATGCGCCGCGTGAGAAGCTCAAGAAGATGGCGAAGCTCAGGAACAGCAGCATCACGAGCGGCAGGATCGCGCGGCGGAGGGAGAGCGTCAGGGTCTGATGCAGCGCATACAACATCGCGGGGATCAGGAATGGGCCGTAGACGTTGGGGTCCTTGAACGTGCCGGTTGCACGGCCGAACCGGGTGAACATCTCGAACGCGCCGGGAAACAAGTTGAAGTAGCCGATCACACCGGCCACGGCGCCGACGAAGGCCGCCCACAGGTAGGCGTTGAGAATGAGCCGCGTGTGCTGCTCGGGGCGCTGGGCGACGAATGCGGCGAACACGAAGAACGCCGCGTAGAGATAGATCGAGATGCCCGTATGGGTTGCCGCGCGCGCGATATCAGGCGCAAAACCCGACGCGATCAGCGCGCCTGCGCCGCAAACGCCCCAAACGGCGGCGACGAGCCACAGTGCCCCCTTGGGCGCAACCAGACCGACCACCGGCAGGCCGACGATCAGCCCCATGGTCAACACATCGACGGGCGCGGGCTCGGAGAACACGACGGCGCCGGACGCCACGCTGAGCCACACCAAGCCATACGCAAGACGCTGCAACGCCGTCGGCCGCCATGCAGCGGGTGCTGACGCGTGTGAAGCAAAGGCGTGAGCTTGGGCAAGGGCAGAAGTCATGCGGCACCGGTCTCGAAGCGGAAGAAGTGCAGCGGTATCCGGTCGAGGACAGCCGCGCTCGAGAACCAGGGGATGCAGTATTCATGCCCGTGATGGGTGTTGACGCGTAGGCTGGGTCAAGCCCTTCGCGCGACCCAGCATTGTTCGGTGTTGTCCGCAATTGCTGGGTCGCGCGTCAACGTGTCGTGGCGGAGCCGCGCTACGCGCGGATGCAATGCTCCGCATCGACGCTTGACCCAGCCTACGAACTACGAACCTGCCCCAATCCGGCACGTTCGTTATTGTTACTAAGGACGGATCGCAAAAGAGCTGAATCGTGATCTGTGTGCGTGCGACCGTGTGACTCGGCAGCGCGGGATTCCTTGTCCCGGCGAACAGTCGTACGCCGTTGCATGATCGACAGACAAGCCATTCGGCAAAGATGGGAAGCCGTCGGGTGCAAACTCGACGAGCGGG
>CAMDPA010000038.1 GCA_945903565.1 Devosia equisanguinis
CGCTGCGCAAGGGCGCGGCCCGCACCGTGAAGGCGCTGATGAAGCTGATCGGCCGCCTCATCAAGACGTTTGCACCCGACGAGTGCGCGAACTACTTTCGCCACGCCGGATACGGGTAGCGACCCAGATCAGGTGGAAAATGCTCTAACAGCGTCGAGTTCGATGAGAAATACGTCTTCGATTGATCGGTGCGTCCGCCATCAATCCTTCCGCCCCTCCGGGGCGGACACCATGAATACTGACGATTGGCCACGGGTTTCGCTGCGCTCACCCGTGGCTACAGTCTTAGGCCCCCTCCGGGGCCGATGTCGGCCCTTGGCCCTTCTCCGATATTGCGGATGCGATCGAACAAAAACGGTATCGAGGGGTAAGCGGACGTCGTGGGGCGAGACTCACTCCGCCGCCTCGCCATACGGGATGTTGCGTCCGCCATACCGGCGCACACGCACATTCGCCTGCTCGGCGTGGCCGACGAAGCCTTCCAGGATGCACAGCCGGGAGCAGTATTCGCCGATCGTCGCGCTGGCCTTGTCGGTCAGCACCTTTTGATAGGTGCAGGTCTTGATGAACTTGCCGACCCACAGCCCGCCCGTATAGCGCGCCGCCTTCTTGGTCGGCAGCGTGTGGTTGGTGCCGATCACCTTGTCGCCATACGCGACGTTGGTGCGCGGTCCCAGGAACAGCGCGCCGTAGTTGGTCATGTTGGCGAGAAAATAGTCCGGGTCGCGCGTCATCACCTGCACGTGCTCGGACGCGATGCGGTTGGCCTCCTTCACCATTTCCGCGTCGTCCTTGACGACGATCACCTCGCCGTAGTCCTTCCACGCCTTGCCCGCGGCGTCGGCGGTCGGCAAGATCGTGAGCAGCCGCTCGACCTGAGCTATCGTCGCCTTGGCAAGCTTCTCCGACGTCGTGAGCAGCACCGCCGGCGAGGTCGGCCCATGCTCGGCTTGGCCGAGCAGGTCGGTCGCGCAGATTTCCGCGTCGACCGTATCGTCGGCGATGATCAGCGTTTCGGTCGGGCCCGCCAGCAAGTCGATGCCGACGCGGCCGAACAACTGCCGCTTGGCCTCCGCCACGAACGCGTTGCCGGGCCCAACGATCATGTCGACAGGCGCGACCGTGCCGGTGCCGAGCGCCATCATTGCAACGGCCTGCACGCCGCCGAGCACGTAGATCTCGTCCGCCCCGCCCAAGTGCATCGCGGCAACGATGGCTGGATGCGGTCCGCCCTTGAACGGCGGCGCGCAGCCGATCACGCGCTTCACGCCCGCGACCTTCGCCGTCACGATCGACATATGCGCGGAGGCAACCATCGGATACCGCCCGCCGGGCACGTAGCAGCCGACCGAGTCGACCGGAATATGCTTGTGGCCGAGGATCACGCCGGGGTGCGTCTCCACCTCGATGTCGCGCATCGAATAGCGCTGCGCGTTCGCGAAATTGCGCACCTGGGCCTGGGCGAACTGGATGTCCTCCAGATCGCGCGCGGGCACCTTGGCGATCGCCTTCTCGATCTCCTTCGGCGACAGCTTGAACGACTTGGGCGACCATTTATCGAACTTCGTCGACAGCGCCCGCACCGCCTTGTCGCCGTTCTTCTCGATGTCTTCGAGAATGCCCTCGACGGTCTTACGCACCTTCGTCTCGGCCGCCCTGACTTCGGTGGCGTCCATTCCGCGCTTCAGGAAACGGGGCATGTGGGGAAGCCTTTGCGATGGTTGTCGATATGGCGCGGGTTCCGCGCTGGAATTCGGCGCCATTCTGTACAACCGAAGTGCGTTCGTGTATATATTGGTCAGATCGACCAGAATTAAGGGGCATCTTCATGCCGCGCTCTACCGCAAAACGACCAAGGGGCTCGAAGCCGGGCCAGTGGGCCCTGCAAGACGCGAAGGCCAGGTTGTCAGAGGTCATTCGCAAGGCGGAGACGGATGGCCCGCAGCATCTTACGGTGCACGGAGAGGAGAAGGCAGTGGTTGTCGGGGCGGCCGAGTATCGCAAGTTGAAGGGCGAGCCGACGGGACGCGCCATCGTGGAGGCATTCGCTAGGTCGCCTCACAAGGAGATCGAGCTGGAGCAACCCAGACACAAGGGTAAAGTCAGGGCTGCTGTCCGGTGAGCGGTTGGTTGCTCGACACCAACGTAATGTCGGAACTTCGCCGGCCGCGCCCCAATCGTCAGGTCGTCGAGTTTGTGGAAAATGCACCCGCGAGCCAACTGTTCGTCAGTGTAGCCTCCATTGCAGAGCTACGAGTCGGCATCGAGATGACGGAAGATCCGGCCACGCGAGACGTTCTCGGCCAATGGCTCGATCGAACGGTGCGGCCGATGTTCGAGAGGCGCATTCTTGCGCTCTCCGAGGATGTATTGGAGAGATGGCTTCGCTTGATTGGCCAAGGGCGCAGAATGCGCCGGACTTTTCCGTATCCTGACGTGCTGATTGCAGCCACTGCCGCTCATCACGACCTTGCGGTCGTCACACGCAATGTGCGTGACTTCGAGCCGCTTAGAGTCGCCGTGATCAATCCCTGGGTCGGCACCTGATGAGCCCCAACTCTCAGCCTAACGGAGCCTTCCAGCTTTACACTGGGTTAGGGGGGTTGCTAGCGTCAGTTGATCCCACGAGTCCGAGGTGGCGCGGTGAAGCCCGGTTGCCAAGTAGGCGATGCCCGGGCCCGGGCCTGGGGCCGCGTTTTGGGAATGCCCGCAAAGGTCTTTACGATGGAAGTTCTGGGAAAACCGATCCTGCGCAAGGAAGACGCCGCGCTGCTGTCGGGGCGCGGGCGCTATGCGGACGACGTGGCCGAACCCAAGCGCACGTTGCAGGCGCACGTCATCCGCTCGCCGCATGCGCACGCGCGCATCCTGGGCATCGACACGCGCAAGGCGCTGGATATCCCGGGCGTGGTGGCCGTCATCTCAGGCGAGGATGTGAAGCGTCTCTCGGATTCGTTTCTGGTCGCGGTGAAGGCCGACGTGCCGCAGTGGTCGCTGGCGGTGGAGCGCGTGCGCTACGTCGGCGAGTCCGTCGCACTGGTGCTGGCGGAAGATCGCTACATCGCCGAGGACGCGGGTGAGGCCGTCGAGATCGACTATGATATCCTGCCCGCGGTGATCGACCTGCGTGCGGCGCAGTCGAAGGACTCCGCCCTCGTCCACGACAGCGCGAAATCGAACGAGGTGCACACCCGCAGCTTCCGCTACGGCGATCCCGAGGGCGCGTTCAAGGCCGCGCACAAGGTCGTGCGGATGACGAGTGAATACCCGCGCAACTCGTTCATGCCGATGGAGTGCTTCGTCGTCGTCGCCAGCTTCAATCCTTCGGACGACAGCTACGAGGTGATGTCGAACTTCCAAGGCCCGTTCTCGACCCATCCGGTGATGGCGCGTGCCCTGCGCGTGCCGGGCACGCGGTTCCGGGTGAAGACGCCGGCGGACTCCGGCGGCAGCTTCGGCATCAAGCTGTCGGTTTTCCCGTTCATGGTGCTGATGAGCATCGCGGCCAAGATCGCCGGCCGACCCGTGAAGTGGGTGGAAGACCGGTTGGAGCATCTGGTCGCAGCCAGCTCCGGCCCCAACCGCATCACCGAGATCGAGGCCGCCGTCGACAAGGACGGTCGCATATTGGCGCTCAAGCTCGACCAGATCGAGGACTACGGCGCGTTCCTGCGCGCGCCGATGCCGGGGCCGCTGTACCGCATGCACGGCGCGCTGACCGGCGCCTATGCGATCCAGAACCTCGCGGTCACCAACCGCTGCGTGCTGACCAACAAGATGCCGTCGTCGCTGATCCGCGGCTTCGGCGGACCGCAGATCTTCCTCGCGCTGGAACGCATGGTGCAGAAGATCGCGCTGGAGCTGAACCTCGAACATATCGACGTCATCCGCCGGAACCTGATCCCGACGGGGGCATTCCCCTACAAGACCGCGGCCGGCGCGCTGTATGATTCCGGCGACTATCCCCGCTGCGTGGAAATGACTGTCGGCGAGGGCCGCCTCGACGAATTGAAGCGCCGCCGCGATGCCGCGCGCAAGGCCGGCAAATACTACGGCATCGGCTTTGCGACGGTGGTCGAGCCGGGCATGTCCAACATGGGCTATCTCTCGACGCTGCTGTCGCCCGAAGCGCGCGAGAAGGCCGGGCCCAAGAACGGCGCGGTATCGATTGCGAGCGTGCGCGTCGATCCGCTCGGCGCGGTGTCGGTCACGGCCGATTGCGTGGTGCAAGGCCAGGGCCACGAAACCGTGCTGGCACAGATCGTGGCCGAGCAGCTTGGGCTGCGCGTCGAGGATATCCGCGTCAATCTCGAGCTCGATACGGCGGCGACGGACTGGTCGATTGCGGCGGGCACGTATTCCTGTCGCTTCACGCCCGGCACCGCGGTCGCCGCCCACATCGCCGCCAAGCGTATTCGCGACAAGCTCGCGCGCATCGGCGCCAAGCAGCTCAACATCCTGCCCGCCGATATCGAGTTCGCGATGGGCAAGATTCGTTCGAAATCGAACCCCGACAACGCGCTGGCGTTCGGTCGCGTCGCCGGCACCGCGCACTGGTCGCCGGTCATGCTGCCCGACGGCATGGACCCCGCGCTGCGCGAAACCGCCGTGTGGGCGCCACCCGAACTGGAGCCACCATCGGGCGACGACCGCATCAATACCTCGCTCACCTATGGCTTCGTCTTCGATATGTGCGGCGTCGAGATCGATCCAATCACCTACGAAGTACGCGTCGACAAGTACGTGTCGATGCACGACGCGGGGCGGCTGCTCAATCCGATGATCGCGGAAGGCCAGATCCGCGGCGCGTTCGTGCAGGGCCTCGCCACCGCGCTGTACGAGGAGTTCGTCTACGACGAAGCCGGCTCGTTCCTCTCGGGCACGTTCGCCGACTATGTCGTGCCGACCGCGACGGAGCTTCCCGAGCTCGAATTGCTGCACATTGAGACGCCGACGCCGTTCACGCCGCTGGGCGCCAAGGGGCTCGCCGAAGGCAACTGCATGAGCGTGCCGGCCTGTGTCGCCAACGCCATCGCCGACGCACTGAAGGTCGAGAACGTTCAGCTTCCCGCGACGCCGACGCGCATTCACGCGATGCTCGCGGGCGAGGAGCCGGCGCGCCCATCGCACATCGCGCCACGCCAGGGCATCGCGTCGGCGGGCACCGGCGCGGCCAAGGAAAAGGACGCGCGCCAGATCAAGGGCAGCGGCTCGGTACAGGTGTCCGCGTCACCCGACAAGGTGTGGGCCGGGCTGCTCGATCCTGACAACCTGAAGGCCGTGATCCCCGGCTGTCATTCGCTCGACGTGCAAGCCGCCAACGATTACCGCGCGGACGTTTCGCTCGGTGTTGGGCCGGTACGAGGACGGTTCAAGGCGCTGGTCAAGCTCACCGACCTGAAGCCTCTCCAGTCCGGCCGCCTCGGCGGCTCGATCTCCGGACCCATGGGCCAGGCGTCGGGCACGGGCCTTTTGCGGTTGACCGCCGAAGGCGAAGGCACGCGGATCGACTACGACTACGAGGTGGCGGTCTCCGGCAAGGCCGCGGCCGTCGGCGGGCGCATGATTGAAGGCGCCGCTCAAATCGTGATCGGCCAGTTCTTCGACCGCTTCGGCCGCCGGCTCGGCGGCTCCCCCGAAAAAAAGAGCCTCGCCAGCCGCCTCGGCTCACTCTGGGGCGGCAAGCCGAAGGGGGACGGCAAATGAGTGCCGCCGCACACGTAGGCTGGGTCAAGCGTAGCGCGACCCAGCATTTCAAACGATGCCGTGCCATGCTGGGTCGCGCGTCATCGCAGAGCGATGCTCCGCATGGACGCTTGACCCAGCCTACGGGGCGCACTTCAAGAGGGGGCACCGCATGAAACCACGAGCCTTCGATTACGTGCGCCCCGACACCATCGCGGAAGCCGTCGACCAACTCGCGCAATACGGCGAGGACGCGCGCATTCTCGCCGGCGGCCAGTCGCTGATGGCGATCATGAACTTGCGCATGGCCGAGCCCAAGGTGCTGATCGACATCGGCGGCCACAGGGACCTGAAGGGCATCAAGGTCGGCGGCGGTTTTCTGGAGGTCGGGGCTTCGGTCACCCAGAACGAGCTGCTGAATTGGCCCGATCTCGCCAAGGTGTGCCCGCTGCTGTCGATCGCGATGCCGTGGGTGGGCCACTTCCAGACGCGCAATCGCGGCACAGTTTGCGGCTCGCTTTCGCATGCCGATCCGTCTTCGGAAATCCCGCTGTCGCTCGCCACGCTCGGCGGCGAGGTGGTGCTGCGCTCCAAGCGCGGCGATCGCGTGGTGGTGGCCGACGAGTTCCAGACGGGCATGCTCTCCACCGCGCGCGAAGCCGACGAGATGATGATCGCGGCGCGCTTTCCAACCGCCGACAATTTGAAACGCGTCGCCTTCCGCGAGGTCGCGCGGCGACACGGCGACTTCGCGATCCTGGCGCTGGCGGCGGTCGCGGAAAGCGATACGTCGGTGCGCCTGGGCATCGGCGGTCTGGCGGATCGGCCCATCGCAACCCGGATCGACACGTCGAGCAAGGGCGCCATCGCCGATGCGCTCGGTACACTCGCTTGGGAGCTGGAAGGCTCCGACGACATCCACGCCACCGCGCGTTACCGCCGCGACCTGCTACGCCGGCTCGGACCCATCGTGATCGAGGAGGCCATCGCATGCGCCGCGTAGCTAAAGATGCCAAGGGCCGCGTGACGCTAACGCTGAACGGCCAGAAGGTCTCCGGCGAGGCTGAATCGCGCACGCTGCTGACCGATTTCCTGCGCCACGAGATCGGCCTGACGGGAACCCATGTCGGCTGCGAGCACGGCGTGTGCGGCTGCTGCACCGTGCTGATCGACGGCGTCGCCGCCCGCTCCTGCCTGACGCTGGCGATGCAGACCGATGGGCGCACGGTGCAGACGGTTGAATCGCTGGCCGGCCCGGACGGCAAGCTCAACCCGTTGCAGGACGCCTTCCGTACGCATCACGCGCTGCAATGCGGCTTCTGCACACCGGGCATCCTGATGTCGTTCACCGACTATCTGAAGCGCAACCCCGATCCCAGCGAGGGGGAAGTGCGCGAAGTCCTCGGTGGCCACATCTGCCGCTGCACAGGTTACGACGGCCTGATCAAGGCCGTTCTGGCCGCCGCCAAAACGATGCGCGAAGCGAAGGGGGCGTAGGGGGCAACCCCACAAGCGGTAACTTTGATCCACCTACCTCACCGCTGCGTTCCCGGAAGCCGAGTGTAGCGAGGCTATCCGGGATCTTGACCCTTCTGATGGGGGTGAAGCCCCCGGATCTTCGCGCTACGACCGTGTCGTGCGATCGACTGAGGTATCTTCACCGAAGTCGTGAATTGCACGACCAAGCAAAGCGCTGGGATCGCTTGTCCGGGGGCCCAGTGGAGAGGTTTTAAGTCTCCCAACCATCCATGTTGGCGCGCATCGGGGCAACCCCGGACGCGCGGCGCTGGGGAGCCGTTAGATCCCCCCGGCATCAGCACACTCATCCGAACACTACACTGCCAACGCCTTCTTCACCCGCGCGGGCAGGAACGGATAGCGCCGCATCCTGACGCCCGTCGCGTTATAGATCGCGTTGCCGATCACCGCCGGCACCGGCACCAAACTCGGTTCCCCCGCGCCGCCCGGCGGCTGGTCCGGCCGCTTCAACATCACGATGTCGATCGCGCCCGGCGCATCCTTCAGCGAGGCGATCTGATAGCTCTCCCAGTCGACGCTCGTCACGCGGCGCATGTCGAACTGCACCTCCTCGAACAGCGCGCGCGACAGGCCCTGCATGATGTTGCCCTCGATCACGAGCTTCAACGTCATCGGGTTGATGATCAGCCCGCAGTCGTGCGCCACCGTCATGTTGCGGCACCACACGCGGCCCGTCGTGCGGTTCACGTCCACGTCCGCGATCAGCGCGGCATAGGAGCCGTAGCCCGACATCAGCGCGACGCCACGGCCGCGCAAGATGTTGCCGGTGCTGCGCTTGGGCTTGGCATCCGCCGCCGACCAGCCGGCTTTCTCCGCCGCGGCTTTCAACACCGCGATCTCGCGCTCGTCCTTCAGCAGCTTGAGGCGCAATGCGATCGGGTCCTGACCGGTTGCGGCTGCCACCTCGTCCAGGAAGCATTCCTGGGCAAACCGTGTCTGCACCTCCTGCGGCGCGCGCGTGTGGGCGCAGCGCATCGGAGACGCCTGATCCTGCAACGGTGCCACCGTCTGCCAGAACTTCGCGGCGTTCGGGAACTGATAGCTCTCCGTCGGCACATCGAAGTTGTGCATGTTCCACTTCTTGTGCCCGAGCTGCATGCCCGCCAGCGTCTGCTCCGGCGCGTCCGCGACCCATTTCACGTCCCAGCCGGAGAACCCCTTGGCGCGGAAGTACCACGCGGTCAGGTCGCCCTTCGCGTCGAGCCCGGCCTTGCACGACAGCACCGCGGCGGGCGCCTTGGGGTCCCACGCGGTGCCTTCCTCGCGGTTCCATTGCACGCGCACGGGCCGGCCGATTTCCTGGCTCATCACGGCGGCCTCGAAGCCGGCCTCATCGGCGTCCGAGCGGCCATACGAGCCGGCGCCGTGCTTCCACACCACCTGCACCTTGTCGGCGGGAAAGCCGAGCAGCTTGGCGACGCCGTCGCGATGGAAGTGCGGCTTCTGCGTGTCTGAGTAGATGACCGCGCTGTCCTTCTTCACGTCCGCGATGCCGACCGATGGCCCCATGCGCGCATGGCTCTGGAACGCGCATTCGTAATCGGCCTCGATCGATTTTGCGGATGACTTGATCGCCGCCAGCGTTGGCGCTTCGTCCACGTCCTTCTTACCGTAGAAGGCGTTCATGCCGCCTTGGGCGGCGACCGGGGCCTTGCGGATGTGCTCGAACACGCCCTCGTGTCCCGGCCAGTCGGTCGCCGGGTTCGACCACTCCACCGCAAGCAATTGCGCGGCCATCACCGCATCGTATTCGCGCGGCGCGGCGACGCCGAGGAAGTCGCGCTTGTGCACAATCAGCACGCCGGGAATATGCGCGACCGATGCTGCGTCCACCTTGGTCGGCACCGCGCCCGAGACACCGGGGCGAACCATGCGCGCGTGCAGCATCCCGGGCAGGCGCACGTTGCAGAGATAGTCCTCGGTGCCCATCACCTTGGCGGGGATATCGCGGCGCACGACGCCGGTGCCGACGACCTTGTAGTCCTTCACCGCCTTGGGCTTGCCCTCGCCGATGGCGTCCATGCCGTTGCCGATCTGATTGTTCCACGCGAGCTTGGTGCCGAGCGGCTTGTCGGCGTGCAGGTCCTCGTAGCGCACGGCCTGCTTGCGGTTGGCCTTCACGAATACCACGCCGTTCTCGACGGTCAGCGCATCGATGCCCACGCCGAGCTTCTCGGCCGCGGCCTTGACCAGCAGGCGGCGCGTTTCGGCGGCGGCGTGGCGCAAGGGTTTCGCGCCGGTGCGGATGCCGGTCGACGCGCTGGCGCCGCCCTGGTTCGGCGTCTCTTCCGTATGCCCCATCACGACCGATACGCGGCCGACGGGAATATCGAGCTCTTCAGCGACGATCTGCGCGTAGGCGGTGGCGAGCCCCTGGCCGTGATCGACCTTGCCGGAGAACACCGTCACCTGTCCGTTACGCGCGAGCTTGATCCAGGTGTCGAGCGAGTCGGGCCCGGGGCCGATTGGCCTTGCTCCGGCAGCCTGGGCCCAGGCTTCGCCGACCACGGACAATTCGGCCACGCCGGTCGCGGCGACGGTGACGAGCAGCGCGCTGGTGCTCTTGATGAGATCGCGGCGGTTGATGTTGCGTTTCATGGTGCGCCCCTCCTCACGCCATCGTCTTGCCGGCCTTGCGGATCGCCCGCAGGATCGACATGTGCGTGCCGCAGCGGCATTTGACGCCGCTTAGCCGGTCGCGAATCTGAGCTTCGCTGGCGTTCGGAGTCTTTTCCAAAAGCGCCACCGCGTTCATCACCCAGCCGTTGGTGCAGTAGCCGCAGGCCGCCGCTTGCTCCTCGATGAAGGCGCGCTGTACGGGATGCGGCGCCTTCTCGGTACCGATGCCTTCGAGGGTGCGGACGTTGCCCTTCACCTGGTTCACCGGCGTCACGCAGCTGCGAACCGCGGCGCCGTTGACGATCACGGTGCAGGCGCCGCACTGAGCGAGGCCGCAGCCGAACTTCGGTCCGTTGATTTTGAGATCGTCGCGCAGCACGTAAAGCAGCGGCGTATCGGGCGAGACGTCCACCTCGCGCCTGGCGCCGTTTACGGTGATCGAGAGCTTCGCCATGGGGCACTCCTCCGTGGGGATACAGGGGGTCCAATGGAGGTGAGCCTACAATTCCAAGGGTGCTGCCGCCAATCGGAATCGGCGGCGGCAATCATCGCGACATCAACGCGATGTCGCCATCGCGTTCAGATAGTCGATAATTGCCTCGACATCGTTGGGATTGAACTTGAATTCAGGCATATCGCCGCCCGTCATGATGCCCTCGGCCAACGCCTCGGCCAGATGCTCCAGCGGATAGAACTTGCCGACATCGCGGAACGGCGGCGCTTTCGGGTTGGGGCTTGCATCCGCGCGCCCGGTCGCGTGACAGCGCGCACACTTGGATTCGACAATTGCGATGCCGCGGGCAACGTCGAGGTCTTGCGCCACTGCGGGCGGTAAACCATTGCCCAGGCTACCAAGCGCGAGAGTTAGACAAAGGGCCGCCGCCCCACTGATACACCGGCTGATACCCCGGCGGATTGCAATTGCCTTGCCGATGCTCATGATGACCTCCGGTTCATACCGGACATTGCTTCGCCTGTTCTGGTCCCGGCGCCATTGATCGAGGTCATCATGCCCTGGTTGGACAGGTAACGAGTCTTGACGGCAATCGGATCTAAAGATAGCATCTTTAGTATCCATAGAGCCCGAGGCCACCGCCTTGTCCGAAACGTCGTCCCCGATCGCACTGTTGAAGTTGCGGCAAGCCGCAGGCATCGACGCCTCGTTGCAGCCCCCCTCGCTGCAAACCGGGCGGGCGGTATCGCTGTCGACTCGCATCATCGCGGACGTGCGGCGCGCGCTAACGGAGCGGCGTCTGAAGCCGGGCGACACCCTGGGCACCGAAAAGGACATCGCGAGCCACTACGACGTCAGCCGCATCGTCGCGCGCGATGCGCTGCGTTCGCTGGAAGCACTCGGCGTTGTCGAGATCCGCATGGGCAAGGGCGGCGGCGCGCGCATCGCCAAGGGCAACCCGCGCCTGTTCGCCGAAGCGCTGGCGATCCAGCTCGATCTGACCGGCATCGGCCCCGCCGAAGTGATCGATGCACAGCGCGCGATCGAGTGCATGGCCGCCGAGCTTGCCGCCGAGCATGCCACCACCAGCGATCATGCAACCATCCGCCATCTGCTCGACCAGGCCGAGCGCGCGATCGGGGATCGCGATGCCTTCACGCGGTTGTCGCGCGCGTTCCATTTCGCGGTGGCGGAGGCGTCTCACAACCGCGTGCTCGTCGTGCAGCTCGTCTCGCTCGATTACGTCGCCTGGCCGATGCGCAACACGACGCTCACACCCGCCGTGGCGCGGCGCGTGCAGGATGTCCACGTGCAGCTTGCCAACCTGATCGAAATGCGCGATGCCGCCGGCGCGCGCCGATTGATGGACGACCACGTCAAGATGATCCGTGCCCGCCGCGTCGCTGAACGCGGCAAGGGTTCTCAGACGCCCGATTGCTGCTGACATTCGAAACCAAACACAACCAACGAAGAGATCGCACATGCAGAAGACACCGCCGCGGATCAGCTACGTCTATCCCGAGAACATCAAGGACCAGGCGATGCTCGACGAGCTCGACCGCTGCAAACGCGAAGGTACGCCGCGGCCGGAAAGCCAAGCAATCCGTGCACATGTGCCCGCGGTGTTCTGGTCGTTCGCCAACACCTGGCGCGACGTGTTCCATACCGGCATCGCCGAGCACGCGATCAAGGAGTTGTGCCGCATCTATGTCTCGCATTCGGTGAAGTGCGAGTTCTGCGGTAACCAGCGTTCGATCAAGGCGCGCACAAAGGGCGTCGTCGAGGAGGACTACAAGGACCTGCTCAACTTCGAGAAGTCGACCCGCTACGACGACCGCCAGAAGGCAGCGCTCGCCTACGCCGAGGCGATCACCTGGGATCTCGATACCGACGACGCGTTCTGGGCGCGCCTGCACAAGCACTTCAACGAGAAGGAGCTGGTCGAGATCGGCTACTTCATTTCGATCACGATGGGTCAGCAGCGCTGGCTGCGCACGCTCAACATCGAGCACCACCAGATCCTGGCCGGCACCGATGCCTCGATGGCGCCGGGCTTCGAGACATTCGAGGCGCTGCAGAAGTCGAAAGCCAACCCAGCCTATTGGGCCCGCAAGGAGAAGAAGTCGAAGCCCGAAGCGGCGGAATAATCGCAACGCCGTAGGCTGGGTCAAGCGCAGCGCGACCCAGCATTACAAGTGATGCCGTGGATTGCTTGGTCGCGCGTCATTGCGGAGCGAGGCTCCGCATGAACGCTTGACCCAGCCTACGAAACCGAGAGGAGCACACCATGTCCAAATTCATCATCGAGCCGCACTTCCGCTTGCACGAGTGGGTCGCCGTCGAGAAGGGTTACTTCGAAGCCGAAGGCCTCGACTACGAGTTCCGCGAGATGGTCAAATCGACCGCCGGCAAGGTCCACGACAAGGGCGACAAGGTCGGCGCGTTCCAGTCGCTCGAGGCGGGCCGCAAGTCGGATGTCTCGTGCGCCTGCCACTGGACGGTGGCGGTGGCCGCGTCGAAGGACCACGGCAAGCTCTATTCCGGCTGCTACTCGGTTTCGCCGGCCGGTATTTTCGTGCCCGCGGATAGCCCGATCAAGCATCCCGAGCAGCTCGCCGGCGTGCCGATCTCGGTCGGCTATCAGTCGGGCAGCCACTACTCGACGATCCAAGCGCTCGAGCAGTACATGCCGCTCGACCAGATCAACCTCAACTACGCCGATGGCCTGCTGTTCGCCCGCATGGACAAGCTGGTCGAGGGCCAGTCTCCCGCCTGCGCGCTGTTCTCCGGCCCCTACTACTTCGCCGAGCAGCTCGGCTTCCGCAAGGTGATCGACACCACCTTCATGATCGCGACGTTCATCAACGGCTCGCTCGATCCCGCCGACATCAAGAAGTACATGGCGGCGCTGCAGCGCGCACAGCGCGATATCGACCTGCGCCCGGACCGCTACAACCACTACTATCTCAACGAGTTCCCCGAGAAGTATCACGCCCGCATGGACGTGAAGCGCTGGGGCCCCGGCGAGCGCATCGTGTTCGAGCCGTACACGAAGGAAACCTTCGACGAGACCTTCAAGTGGATCGATGACCGCAAGATCTTCGAGAACGGCCTCGGCTCGTGCAGCTACGAAGGCTCCGTCGTCGCCCCGATGGCCGCGGAGTAGGCTCTTGTAGGTTGGGTTAGCGGTGGAGCGTCGGCGCTTGTGCCGGAGCGACCAGCCAATACTAGCGCCGCGTAACCCAACGACGGGCGTGCAAATGCCCAAACCCGGCGTTTCACGAGCAGCGCGGGTTTGACCAATCCACCGGCGGGGTGCAAGAAACCCGCTCCATTCCGGCAACACACCGCGAGCGTCGCAATGTCCGAGACCACCTTCGCCAGCGCCCTCGATGCCCGCGCGCTCGGCGTGCTGGATAGCTGCACGGCGTGCGGCAAGTGCTTCGAGGTGTGCCCGATGACCGGGCCGGCGGGGCTTGCCGGGAACGACAGTGGTACTGTCACCTCGGCGGTGCGCGACTTGATTGCCGGGGAATTGGGATCGGCCACAGCCGAGCGGTGGGCGGCCGTCTGCTCCGGCAGCGGTTTCTGCATCCCCGCCTGTCCCGAAAGCGTCAATCCGCGCTTCATGCTGACCTTGGCGCGCCTTGCCGTCGCCAAACGCAAGACGTCCGACCAGCAGCGCCAGGTCGGCGCGATCGCGTTCCGCAAGATGAGCAAGGGTGTGCGCGTGCTCTCCCGCATGCAGATGGCCCCCGACGTGCTCGCCCGCTTTGGCGACGAGGAGAAGGACGAAGGCCCTATCGACGTCGTCTTCTACACCGGCTGCAATCTGCGCAAGACACCGCACATTGCGCTGCTCTGCTTCGACATCATGGATGCCCTCGGCATCCGCTACAAAGTGATGGGCGGCCCACAGATGTGCTGCGGCATCATCCAGCTCCGCTCCGCCGACATGACCGTGTCCGAGAACGTCGCCTATCGCACCTCGGACAAGTTCGCCGCGGCCAAGGCTGCGCACGTGCTGGCGTGGTGCCCGACCTGCCACATCCAGTTCAGCGAGGTCGTTCTACCGGGCCGGAAGGCGCAACAGCCGGAAAAATTCGGTTTCGAGATGGCGCCGTTCGTGGCGTTCATCGCGGAACGGCTCGACGCTCTGAAACCGCTGATGAAGCATCGCGTGGAAAAGCGCGTGGCGCTGCACGAGCATCCCGGCGTCGCTGGCGTCAGCGAGTCGGCGGAGCTGATCTTGCGTGCCATTCCCGGCCTCGAGTTCGTCGACACGCGCCAGCCGAGCGTCGGCTACATGTGCAATCAGTTGAACGCGCTGCCCGAGTACAAGCGTAACCTGCACAAGGAGGTGCTGGAAGCGGCGGCGGCGGCCAAGGTCGACGTACTCGCGGGCGTCTATCACGTCTGCCATCGCGAGCTGTGCAGCCATGAACGCGACTGGCCGTTCGAGGTCGTGAACTTCCTGGAGCTGGTCGGGGCCAGCATGGGCCTGTCGCGCGAGGACAGCTTCAAGCGCCTCAAGAAACTGCAAGACGCCAACGCCATCCTCGCCGACGTCGCCGATCTCGCCCGTGAACACAACCTCCCCCTCGACCTCGTGCAGGACGTGGTGCTCGGCGAATTGTTGGCGGAACAGCCGTTCGAGCTGGCGGAAGGGCGACGCTAGCGGGGTGGCAAAGGGAGGGTTCTCCAAGGGCTACGCCCTTGGACGGGGTCAAGGGGCAGCGCCCCTTGCCTTGAAGACAGGATCCAAACTCACACCGCCTCGAACATCGCCGCAAGCCCGAGTCCGCCGACAGCGCCGAGCACGGCCGCGCCATATCCCTCGCGCACATCGGGACTGCGCCGCACGAGCCGCGAGAACAGCCGCACGACGAGCACTGCGCCGGCAGCCCCCAACGGATGACCGCGCACGACGGCGCCGCCTTCCGCGTTCATCACGCCGTCGTCGATGCCGAGCGCCGACATCATGGCGATCGCCTGCGCACTGGAACTTTCGCCGAGCTCGACCGCACGAATCCGCGAACGGTCGTACCCGTTCAACCGCGCATCGAGCTTGCGCATCGCCGCGATCGGCGCCTCGGCTTCGAGCTCCGGCGCCACACCTTCGGCCGCGCTGCCGAGCAGCTTCAGCGCCGGTGGTTTGCCGAGCCGCCGCCACACCGCCTCCGACACCACGACGACCATCGCCGCACCGTCGTGCGGCTGAGCGGTATTGGCCATCGTCGCCGAACCGCTCGGCGGGCAATACGACGGCGCCGCCTCGATATCTTCGAGCGAGGCACCCGTCGCGCTTTCGTCGCGGGCTTCCTCGCGATTGCCGCGCATCGGCACGATCTCGCCGACGAACCGCCGCGCTTCCCGCGCCGTCTGCGCCCGCAGATGCGACTTCATCGTGAACGCGTCCTGCGCCGCGCGGCTGATCTGGTGCCGCTCGGCCAGCGTCTCCGCTGCCTGGATCGGCTGCGGCACGTCGTGCCGCTCGAATGCGGTCGGCTCGAGCCCGATGAAATGTGGCGTGTGATAGACGCTCTTCGGCTTGGCGATGCGCCACGGCGCGTTCGACAAGCTCTCGGCCCCGCCCGCCACGACGACTTCCGCGTCGCCGATGACAACCAGGCGAACCGCATGAATGATCGCATCGAGGCCGGATGCGCACTGCCGGTCGAGCGACATTGCCGGCGCGGTCAACGGCAGGCCCGCGGCGAGCGCGATCAGCCGTGCGGGATTGCCGCCCTGGCTGGCGTTGCCGATCACGATCTCGTCGACGTCGCTGGCTTTCAGCTGGGCATCGCTCAGTGCCGCCGCGATTACCGGTGCGGCCAGATCCTCGACGCGCCGGCCCCGGTGAAGCCCACCGACACGCCCCAGTGCGCTGCGCCGCGCAGCGATGATGTAGGCTGACGCCTGTATCGGAGCACTCATGACTGAACCTGCCATCGGGCCCGCCCTCGGGCCGTTGTTGAGCAGAGAGTTATCGCGTGGCCCAGGTGGCCAATCATGGTGGCCAATCGAGACGGCCACTGTTGCGAACCCTACCCGGTCGCGTGTGAAATTCGATCTCCAATTAAGCAGTGAACACAGGAACATGGCGAAAAGTCGTTAACCCGTTTCAAGGCACAAGCAACGAGTTGAGCCAGATCAATCGCTGCGATGGCAGCTTAGTCGCAGCGCGTGGTTGTGACAGGCGGCGGTCACGGCGATATAACACCGCCAACACTTCACCGCGCCGATCCAGATCCGGCCCTCCTGCAGGCTCATCCCGTGTCCCACGCCCACACGCCTCGACCGCTCACCAGCCACCGCTCCGGCCCCTTCGCGGGCCGCCTGCGCGTTCCCGGCGACAAGTCGATCTCGCATCGCGCCTTGATGTTCGGTGCGCTTTCGACCGGCCGCACCCGCATCACCGGGCTGTTGGAAGCCGAGGATGTCGTCAACACCGCGCGTGCGTTGACGGCTCTCGGCGCGCCCGCGCGCAAGACCGGCGACGTGTGGGAGGTATTGGGCCGTGGCGTGGGCGGGTTGACCGAGCCGTCAGCCCCGCTCGATTTCGGCAACTCCGGCACCGGCACGCGGCTGATGACGGGCGTCGTCGCGGGACAGCCGATCACCGTGACGATGACCGGCGATGCCTCGCTGTCGCGCCGGCCGATGGGCCGCGTCTTGAAACCCCTGAAGCAGATGGGCTTGCAAGTCCTCGACGGCGACAATGACACGCTGCCGTTGACCATCCGCGGCAGCTCCGAGCTGGTGCCGATCACCTACGCACTTCCGGTCGCCTCCGCCCAGCTCAAGTCCGCGATCCTGATCGCGGCATTGGCGGCAGCCGGTGAAACGACCGTCACCGGCGAAGAGACGCGCGACCACACCGAGCGCATGCTGCAGTTCTTCGGCGCCAAGGTGCGAACCCAGCGGCACGGCAACCAGGTCGCGATCACCGTGACGGGCGAAGCCGAGCTGAAGGGCGGCGATGTCGTCGTGCCGGGCGATCCATCGTCCGCGGCGTTCCTGGCAGCCGCCGCCCTGATCTCGCCCGGCTCTGAAATCCACATCGATGGCGTTCTGACCAATCCGACGCGGATCGGCTTCTACGACACGCTGCGCGAGATGGGCGCCGACGTCACCTTCCAGAACGAGCGCAGCGAAGGCGGCGAGCCGGTCGCCGACCTGCGCGTGCGCACCTCGCGCCTCAAGGGCGTACGCGTGCCGCCCGAGCGCGCCCCCTCGATGATCGACGAATATCCGATCCTCGCCGTCCTCGCCGCCTTCGCCGAGGGCGAGACGCTCATGGAAGGCCTCGCCGAGCTGAAGGTGAAGGAGAGCGACCGCCTTGCCGCCACGGCCGCCGGCCTCGTCGCCAACGGCGTCGCCGCCCGCGTCGAGGGCGACACCTTGATCGTCGTCGGCGCCGGCCCGCGCGGCGTCAAGGGCGGCGGCCGCGTCGTCACCCACATGGACCACCGCATCGCCATGTCATTCCTGATCATGGGCCTCGCCTCCGACGCCCCCGTGACCATCGACGACGCCACCTTCATCGCCACCAGCTTCAAAGAATTCCGCCCCCTGATGGAATCACTCGGCGCAAAGTTCGAAGGGTGATCCCCATACGCGCAAACTTTTGCAGGTAGGAGTAATAACCTCTCCACTGCGTCCCCGGACCAGCGATCCGACCGTGTTCGTGCGATCGGCTGAGGTATCTTCACCGAAGCCGTGAATCGCACGACAAGGCAACAAGTCGGAGTGCGCAGATCCGGGGTCTTCACCCCTCTCAGAAGGGTCAAGATCCCGGATAGCCTCGCTCCACTCGGCTTCCGGGAACGCAAACTGAGAGGGAAGCGCACCGCCCCCCTCACCTCCTTGCATTCCAGCGCTCCGGCCATAATAAGGTGGACGCCGATCCACGGTAGCTCTTGCGGTCCATCTACGGGCCACGGCGCCGCATCTTTCAACATCATCGAACGTGAGCAAGTGACATGGCGAAAATCGCATTTCTGGGTGCCGGCAACATGGGCGCGCCGATGACCCGATGCCTGCTCAAGGGCGGGCATCTGGTGACGGTGTGGAACCGCACGCCCGACAAGGCCAAGGCACTCGAGAAGGATGGCGCGAAGGTCGCCGCCACCCCCAAGGCCGCGGTCGAGGGCGCCGACGCGATCTTCACGATGCTGACCGACGACACCGCCTGCCGCGCGGTCTGGACCGGGCCGGACGGTGCACTGTCAGGCAAGCCCGCCGCCCGCGCCATCGCCATCGAAAGCTCCACCGTTTCCAACGCGTGGGTGAAGGAGCTTGCCGCTCTCGCCAACGCCAAGGGCTTGCGCTTCGTCGACTGCTGCGTCGCCGGCCGCCCCGATGCGGCCGAAGCCGGACAGCTCCACGTATTCGCCGGTGGCGGCGCTGAAGAGGTCGCCGACGCCAAGACGATCGTCGTGCCGTTCACCAAGTCGTTCACCCACTTCGGCGCCGCCGGCATGGGGAACGCGTTCAAGCTGATTTACAACGTGCTCGGCGCGATCCAGGTGTCGGCACTGGGCGAGGCCATGCACGCCTGCGAAGCCGCCGGCATCGATCTGAAGGCCGCCGCCCACGCCTTCTCGATCGGCAACACCAACAGCGGCCACGTCATCCGCCACGCCCGCTACATGGCGACCGGCCAGCACGAGGACCCCGTGCAGTTCTCGGCCAAGAACCGCGTCAAGGACATCATGTACGGCGTCGAGTTCATCGAGCGCATCGGCAGCCAGTCCCGCTTCGGCCGCACGGCCGCCGACGTGTTCGGCCAGTCGCTCGGCATCGGCATGGGCGACGCCAACGACAGCGAGCTGATCGACGCCCTGCGCAAGATCCACGGCAAGCAGGGCTGAGCCAGCGCAACCCCAACATCACCCCAGTTGACCAACGCATGTCGGCGGTCGATGATACCTACCGTCTGGCGCGCCAACCACGCGCCGCGGTTTGTGTTGCCGACAGCGCGGAGGCGTCTCCATGGATGATGCAAAGTTTATCGCCCGCCAGCCGAACGTCGCGGTCGACAAGGCGGTTCTCTTTTCCATGCGGAACCTGCCGCTGCTCGAGCAGGGCACGACCTACGATCCGCTCGCGACTGCCGAAAATCTGTGGGTCAACGTCAAGGTCTACGCCAGCGGCGGCGAGAACGCGCTGCATGCCCACGGTGGCGAGGATCATGCCTTCGTCATCCTGCAGGGCAAGGCCACCTTCACGTTCGGCGACGGGCGGACGTCGATCGTCGGCCAGCACGAAGGCGTGATGATCCCGAAGAACGTGTCCTACAAGTTCGAGGCCGACGAAGCCGAGACCCTCGTGATGCTGCGCGTCGGCGGTGGCGTGCGCAACGTCAAGGGCCTCGACGACCTGACGCCGTTCGGCGCACCCAAGGACGTCACCAAGCAGACCGGTTTCGCGGATGGCTCGACCAAGGTCGGCGACGATCCGCGCAACGGCGAAACCGCCAAGAAGCGCATCTACGCCAAGGGGAAGTTCTTCGCGCCCAGCTGAGGCATGCACTGATTGCGGTGTCAGACCCTCCGGGTCTGA
>CAMDPA010000039.1 GCA_945903565.1 Devosia equisanguinis
CAAGGGCCACTTTGGCCTTGAAGTCCGGTGAGTGGTTCCGGCGTGTTCGCTTCGTCATTCTGGCTCCTGATTCGCACGCACAACCGTGCGCGCTGTCAGGCAGAGATTCCACTCATCGCACCGTCCGAAATTGTGGAGCCGTCTCTCTAAATGGGGACAGCACCATTTCGAGCTGCCATTGCGCCGCATCAAATTGCCCTCCGGCCAATGTGAGGGGCCACGCCCCTCACGCTCCCCGACGAGGGCCGCGGCCCTCGACCCGCTCCTTGGGGACACGTTCGTGATTAATCGTTGTGGCATAAAAAGACGGGTGGTCTGGCGGGTGTCCCGCCAGCGGAGCGCGAGGCTGGCCTCGCTCGCGGCTTCGCCGCGAATTCTTTGATGCGTGCACAACGCGGACGTTCGATTCGCCGTATTCTTCTGCTCGACAGAGGCTGGAACCAGCTTCGACCACGTTCTTCACGGCTTCTGCTACGTTGAAATGCCAGAACGACCACGTCGCGTGACGGTAGAAACACCTGCATCGATCAGCGTTCCGCCCACCTTCACCGCCGAACTTATCCCCGCCCTCGTCCCCCCGCGTACTCTCCTCAAATCCTTCCGCACACGCGGGGGCGAGGACTCGAGCTGGGAACCTGTGGGTGGGGGGAGTGTGCCGGACGGGTCGCGGGTGTGCGTCGCGCAATCGCGGTTGCGCGGGGGACCGTTCGGCGCTATCTACGCGGCTTGCGTACCCTGTCGCTGGGCGATTGCCATGGCGACGCACGGGCACGGACATTGGTTTGCCGCCTTAGCTCAGCTGGTTAGAGCGCTGGATTGTGGATCCAGAGGTCCCCGGTTCAACCCCGGGAGGCGGTACCATTTCGGCGGGGATCTTCGATCCCGCCCCTCAAACAGCCGCCAGGGCGTGCGTCAGATCGGCGATCAGGTCGTCGGGATGCTCGATGCCGATCGACACGCGGATCATGGTGTCGCGCACACCGATGCGGGCCCGCACGTCCGCTGGTACGCCGGAATGCGTCGTGGTGGCGGGGTGGCTCGCGAGCGATTCGGTGCCGCCGAGGCTGACCGCCAGCTTGAACACCTGCAGCGCGTTGAGCATGGCGAAGGCTTCCTTTTGGCCGCCCTTCACGTCGAACGAAAACGTCGAGCCGGCGCCGGTGCATTGCGCCTCGAAGATGCGGCGCTGCGGGTCGCCTTCGGCCAGGAACGGCAGGAAGTGGACGCGCGCGATCTTGGGGTGCTGACGCAGCGCCTCGGCGACCAGCCGGGCGTTGACGTTGGCGCGCTCGAAGCGCAGGGCCAGCGTCTCCAGCGAGCGCGCGATCATCCAGCACGAATGCGGGTCGAGCTGCGTTCCGATCGCGCTGCGTAACGACTTGATGGCCGTCGTCACGGAGCGTTTCCCAAGTGCGGCGCCGGCGATCAGGTCGGAGTGGCCGCCGACATACTTGGTCAGCGAGTAGACCGAGACATCCGCGCCGAAGTCGAGCGGATGCTGGTAGACCGGGCCCAGCATCGTGTTGTCGCACACGATCACCGGCTTCAAACCGCCCTGGCTCGGTGCGATCTCGTCGGCGATGCGCCGCAGCAGCTTGATGTCGACCACGGTGTTGAGCGGGTTCGATGGCGTTTCGATCATGATCAGGGAAACGCGGCCGCGGGCCTGCGCCTTGCCCATCGCGGTCCGCATCGCGGTTTCGTCGACGCCATCCGCGAAGCCGACCGCGTCGATGCCATAGGCGTCGAGCGTGCGGTCGATCAGCGTTTCGGTGCCGCCGTAGAGGGGCTGGGAGTGGAGGATGCAGTCGCCCGGCTTGACGAAGGTCAGGATCGTCGTGGCGATCGCGGCCATGCCGGAGGCGAACAGGATGCAGGTTTCGGCGCCTTCGTAGATGGCGAGCCGGTCCTCGACGATCTCGCTGTTGGGGTGGTTGAAGCGCGAGTAGACGAGGCCGGCGCCGGTGCCCTTGGGCGGTTGCTTGCGGCCGCTGGCGTAGTCGAAGAAGTCGCGGCCTTCCTCGGCACTCTGGAAAACGAAGGTCGACGTGAGGAAAATCGGTGGCTTTACCGCGCCCTCCGACAAGAGGGGGTCGTAGCCGTAGCCGAGCATCAGCGTCTCGGGCGCGAGCTTGCGATTGCCGATATGGGTCTTGGAGGGGCGCGGCGCGGTCATGGGGGGATCCTTCCCTTGAACGGGCGATGTAGCTCGCCCGGTGACTGGTGACGGCTGCGGCAGGCTTGCTGAAGACCATTGCGGGATATATGGGATGACGGGATCGGTCCTGCGATCTACCTGGTCGCGGGGACCGTAGCCCAAATTCGATGACGGAGTGAGCCGCGATGGCAATGGACGCCCATGAGATCGAACAGCTGATCAAGGCGCGGTTGCCGACAGCCGACGTCTCGATCCGCGACCTTGCAGGCGACGGCGACCACTACGCCGCGCACGTTGTGGCGACGGAGTTCAAGGGCAAGACCCGCGTGCAGCAGCACAAGATGGTTTATGATGCGCTCGGCGACCGCATGGGCGGTGTTTTGCACGCGTTGGCGCTGACCACAGCGCCGAAGGATTGACTTTCCGGCCGCTCACGCCACATCCTGACCCAGGTTTCAATTGAGGATCCAAGCGCGGGAAATCGACCGCCAAGGGCCCGGCTCGCCGAAAGGGACTACGAATATGAGCGCTGTGCAGAACGTGAATGACTGGATTGGCAAGACCGTTGCCGGCAACGACGTCGTGCTGTTCATGAAGGGCCGCAAGGGCATGCCGCAGTGCGGCTTCTCGATGCAGGTCGATCAGATCCTGACCCTGCTCGGCGTCGACTACAAGGACGTCAACGTGCTCGACGACCTGGGCGTGCGCGAGGGCATCAAGACGTTCTCGAACTGGCCGACCATTCCGCAGCTCTACATCAAGGGCGAGTTCGTCGGCGGTTGCGACATCATCCGCGAGATGTACGAAGCGGGCGAGTTGCAGCAGATGCTGGCCGACAAGGGTGTGGAGCACAACAGCGGCGTCGCCGTCGCCTGAACGCCTCGCGTCATCAAACCAAGGAGCGGGCCCCCTTGTGGCGGGCCCGGTTGCTTTTCAGTAGGTTGTTTTGGGGGCAGGGAAGCCGCGATTGCAGCAATGGTCCGCCACACTCTTGCCCCGGCCCGTCGTCTAGGTGATGTTCGTTTTGCACTCATCCGGGGCGAACTGGTGGTCTATTTGGCTCTTGCTCGCGCCTACCTGCAGCACTGAACTCAGGGTCAAGACGCTATGGCCGTGCGGCTCGGCGGCAGACGGTTTTTGTTGAGCCTGGCGATCATCGGCGCCAGCGTTTGTCTGGCGCTTGGCATCACGCTGCCGATCATCCGGCTGACCAAGTATGTGTTCTGGACGACGGAGCACTCGCTGCTGTCGACCGTGCATACGCTGATCCGCGACGGCCAGCTCTTCCTTGGGATCACCGTGCTGGTGTTCTCGATCATATTCCCGATCGTGAAGCTGCTTTACCTGCTGCTGCTCTCGACGCTGCCGCAGTCGGAAGTGTTCCGTCTGAGGCGCCAGCTCCGGGCGCTGGAATGGCTCGGCAAGTGGTCGATGCACGATGTGCTGGTGCTGGCGCTGACGATCTTCTTCATCAAGAGCCAAGGGCTGTACGACGCAGCAAGCCTATGGGGCGTCTACTTCTTCACCGCCGGTGTGCTGCTGATGATCCTCGCCTACGCGTGGTTGCGCGACGATCAGGGTGCTGTGCCGGTCACCAAGCTGGCGCGGGGAGTGGCCGACCCCAACGCTGCGATGCCAAGGCCGATGCTTTCGCAGGTCCATGCGGCCGAGCACGCTGAGCGTGCAGCGCGTCCGCCGCGACGGTTTCCGCTGCGCAACCTGGTGCTGTGCTTCTTCATCATCCTGGCCACGGTGTTCTTCGCGCTCGGCGTAATACTCCCCGTGATCCGCTTCACGACTATATTCGTGTGGAAGAACGAGCATTCGATCGCAACCATCATCTGGGCGCTCTACACCAACCAGGAATTCTTTTTGTGCGGCGTGCTGTTCGTGTTCTCGATCCTGTTTCCGTTCCTCAAGCTGTTCTACCTGCTGACGCTGCTGACATCGCCCGACCTGTCGGCGGAGTTCCGTTCGCGCTCGATCGCTACGATGGAATGGCTCGGCCGCTATTCGATGACGGACGTGATGGTGCTGGCGTTAATGATCTTCTACGTGAACTCGAGCGGATATACTGAGGCGCGTGTGCTGCCGGGCGCGTACTACTTCGCGGCGAGTGCACTGATGACGATGCTGGCCTATGGCTGGGCGCATACGATCCCGGCGAATGCAGCGGCGAGAGAGCCTGCGTTGCCGGCTGCTCCATCCGCACCGGCACCGCGGCGCATTGCGTGAGGTGGAAAGGCGGCGCGTCATGTCGGTATCGGCTGGGTTCGCGGCAATGCTGCAGGATGTACTGGCGCCGCTCGGTCGCATCGCGGTGCGCAACATGTTCGGTGGCGCGGGCGTCTATTGCGACGGCGTGATCTTCGGGCTCGTGGTCGATGGCGAGATGTTGTTCCTCAAGGGCGACGATACGACCAAGGCGGCGTTCGAGGCCGAGGGATGCGGACCGTTCGTGTACGACGGCAAGGGCAAGCCGATGACGATGTCCTATTGGCGTATGCCGGAGCGGCTGCTCGACGAGCCCGAGGAGATGGTGGAATGGGCGCGGTCGGCGCTGGCGGTGGCGCGTCGCAGCGCGGCGGCGAAGAAGCCGGGGAAGCCGCGGAAGAAGCAATGAGAAGTGGCGCGGAATTGGGGACTTTCCGCATCGCATGGATATCACCCTACGGGTGATACGAGGGGCTTTCAGCCCCTCACGCTGCCCGACCAGGTGCACGGCACCTGGACCCGCCCTTTAGTGAAGGGCTTCAAACTGCATCGCTTGCTCCCGCGTTGCCAGCACGCGCCAATCCTGGCTAAGTCCTCGTAAGCGCATTGCCGTCGAGGGAGGAACTCATATGCCGGAACATCAGCCCCTTGCGGGTCGCGTCGCTGTCGTTACGGGGAGTGGCCGGAGGATCGGGCGGGAGCTTGCGGAGGCGTTGGCAAGGGCTGGGGCGGCTGTCGTTGTCAATGCGCGGAGCAATGCGGCCGAGGCCGACGCCGTCGTTGCGGCGATCGAGAAGGCGGGCGGGAAAGCTGTCGCGTGTCTTGCGGATGTTTCGCAGGCCGATCAGGCCGAGCGGTTGATCGCGACGGCGGTGGAGCGGTTCGGCCGTCTCGACATCCTCGTGAACAACGCCGCGATACGGGCGCGGCGCGAGATCGGCGACATCAGCAACGAGGAGTGGCGGCGCGTCGTCGGCGTGATCCTCGACGGCTCGTTCTATCTATCGCGCGCGGCGATCCCGCATCTGGCGAAAGGCGGCAAAGGCCGCATCATCAACATCGGTGGTGCGACGGCGTTCACGGGGGCGGATGCGCATGCGCATGTCGTGGCGGCGAAGGCGGGGCTGTCGGGTCTCACGCGCGCGCTTGCGACCGAGCTTGGCCGTAAGGGCATAACGGTCAACATGGTCTCGCCCGGATTGGTCGAGACGCCGGCGGATGATCCTAAGCGCGCGGCCGAACGGCGCGAGCATTACGAGATGCATCGGATCGCGCTCGGCCGGCCAGCATCACCGGACGACATCGCGGGGGCGGTGGTGGCGATCGCGGGGGATGGGCTCGCGTATCTCACGGGGCAGACCGTGCATATGAACGGTGGGTTTTATATGACGTGAGTTTGGGTCGTAGGGTGCAATAGCGTCCAAGCGAAGCTTGGCTCCGCCAAGACAGCGCGTATTGCACCGATTGCGCGTGGAACGGTGCAATACGCCCAAGTGGGCTATTGCACCCTACGAAGCCGATGTTTCTGGAGTTCCAATGTCCACATCCAACTCCGCGTACCGAGAACACAATCCGATCCGGGATCGCATCGCGCAAACGATCGCCGAGGCGGGCAAGCGTCCGCTCTCGCCTGAGATCGCAGAGAAGGCGCGGCACCATCTGCTCGATACGGTGGCGGCGATGGTTTCGGGCTCCGCGCTGGAGCCGGGGCGGATGGCGCTGTCGTATGGTGCGACGTGGGGCGGTCGGCCGGAGGCGACGATTGCGGGGGCGTCGCAGAAGGTCGACATCTTCACCGCGGCGCTGGTCAATGGCATGAGCGCACACGCCGATGAGACCGACGATTTCCACGTCGCATCCATTACGCATCCGGGTTCGGCGGTGGTGCCATCAGCACTGGCGTTGGGCGAATTGCGCAAGATCGACGGTGCCCGCTTTCTCGCGGCGGTCGTCGCGGGCTATGACATTTGCGTCCGCGCGACGATGTCGATCGACGCCACCAAGCGGTTTGCGGAAGGTGGCGCAACGCATGGCGTCGGCGGTTTGTTCGGCGCGGCGGCTGCGAGTGCCGTCATGCTCGGCTTCGATCGTGCCAAGGTGATCCACCTTCTTTCCTACACCGCGCAGCAGGCGAGCGGCATGGTGTGCTGGCGGCGCGATCCCGATCACATCGAGAAGGCGTTCGACTTTTCGGGGGCTGCCGCGCGCAACGGTGTGCAGACGGCGACGATGGTCGAGCACGGCATGACGGGCGTGCCCGACGCGCTGGAGGGCCGGCACGGGTTCTTCCAGGTGTTCGGGCGCGGGTTCGATCCGTGGCCGGCGTGGGCGGACCTCGGCGAGCGGCCGGCGATTCTGGATGCCGCGATCAAGAAGTGGTGCGTGGGATCGCCGATCCAGGCGCCGCTCGATGCGGCGGAGGCAATCCGCGCTGCGAATGCGCTCGATCCCGCGCAGGTGGAAGCGGTGACGATCCGCCTGCCGAGCGATACGGCGGTGGTGGTCGACAACGGGCCGATGCCGGACGTGAACTGCCAGCATCTCGTCGCGGTTGTGATCATGGATGGCGCGTTGTCGTTTGCCTCCGCTCACGATGAGGCGCGGATGAACGATCCCGTCACGCGCGGGCTGCGCGATCGTTCGACGCTGATCCACGACGATAGCCTGGTCGGTGCGACGCCGCCGCGCCAAGGAATCGTCGAGATCAAGCTGCGCGATGGGCGGGTGCTGCGTCATCACGCGAAAGCCGTGCGCGGCACGCCGTTCAACCCGATGACCTGGGACGAAGTCGTCGCCAAGGCGCACGATCTGATGGAGCCGGTGCTTGGGGAGGCCGGCTCGCGGCGCGTGATCGAAACGGTGCGCGATGTCGAGGCGTTGAAGGACGTCGGCGCGTTGGCGCGGGCGTTGGGGAAGCTGTGACTTCTTCCCTACTGCCTGGCCTACTGCCGGGGCGCGCCATCCTCGGGGTCGCCGAGGCGGATGGTCCAGTCGCGGTTGGTGCCGGTGTCGACCTCCATGAAACCGGAGCGCCGATGGCCGCGGGGTTCGCAATCGGAGGTGTCGCGGATGTTGAACGTCTTTTCGGCGGTGCACATGTAACTCGAGCCGGACCACTCGCCGCCGCGGTCGTAGTCGACGGCGTAGACGTAGACGTAGCGGCCGGGTGGGGGGCCGCGCAGCAGGGTCTCGCAGCTTTGGGCCGCCAGATTCCACCAGCCTTCGGTCGCCCAGCCGTTCTTGTCCTGGTAGCCGATCGCGACGCCGATCCGGCTCGACGTCGCGTTGCACAGTTTCAGATCGGCCTGAGCCGGGGAGGCGAATGCCGACAAGGCGAGCAGCAGCGACGGCAGTCCCAAGCTGGGCACACCGCGCGCGATGCGCTTCGTTCGCTCAGGGATCGATGAGGATGGCACGGAAATCATTGACGTTGGTTTGAGTCGGACCGCAGCGGACGAGATCGCCGAGGGCGGCGAAGAAGGCCGTGGAGTCGTTGTTGGCGAGAATGGTGGCGGGATTGAGTGCAAGCGTTTGCGCGCGGGCAAGAGTGTCTGTCGAAACGATCGCGCCGGCGGGGTCGGTCGCGCTGCCGCCGCCGCCGTCGATGCCGTCCGTATCGGCTGCTAGTGCGCCGATTCCGGCGGCGCCGCCAAGAGCTATGGCAAGGCCCAGTGCGTATTCCTGGTTGGGGCCGCCCGCGCCGTTGCCGCGCACGGTGACGGTGAGTTCACCGCCGGAGAGAATCGCGACGCGACGGCCTTGGCGTTTGGCGTCGAGGGCGAGCCGGGCATGGATGGCGCCGACATCGCGGGCCTCGCCTTCGATCGCGTCGCCGAGAATGTCGATGTCGTAACCTGCGGCACGTGCCAGTGCGGCGGCGGCTTCAAGTGACGCGCGCGGGGTGGCGATCAGGTGGTAGGTGGCTGCCGCCAATGCGGGGGCGCCGGGTTTCAACGTTTCGTTGGCGGGATCGGCGAGGGCTGCGGCGATTTCGGGCGGGGGCACAATGGCGAAGCGTTCGAGCACGGCGCGGGCATCGGCAAGCGTGGTCGGGTCTGCGACTGTGGGACCTGAACCGATCACAGCGGGGTCGTCGCCTGGTACGTCGGAGATCGCGAGCGTGATGATCCGAGCGGGCGAGGCCGCGGCGGCGAGACGCCCGCCCTTGATTGCGGAGATGTGCCGGCGGACGCAGTTGATTTCGGAAATGCGCGCGCCCGCTCGTAGCAAGGCGCGCGTGAGGGCTTGCTTGGCGGTGAGATCGATGCCGGTGACGGGGGCGGACCACAAGGCGGAAGCGCCTCCCGAGAGAAGGCATAGGACGATGTCGTTGGCCGTCGCGGAGCGCGCGAGGTCGAGCGCTTGCTGGGCGGCGCGGACGCTGCCGTCGTCCGGGACGGGGTGGCCGGCTTCCGTTATTGCGATGATCGAGGGCGGCAGTGCGAAGCCGTGGCGGGTGACGACGGAGCCGGTTACGCGCGTGCTCTGGTTCAGCGCGGCGTAGTGTTGGCCGGCTGCAACGGCCATCGCCGCGCCCGCCTTGCCTGCGCCGACCACAATGAGACGACCGCCATGGGGGACTTCGGGCAGATGCGGCGGCAGGCAGCGGGCGGGATGGGCCGCGGCAACGGCGGCATCGTACATCCGTCGCAGGAGTTCGCGCCGTGCCTCGTCGCCTGTGCCGGCCATACTCAGAACGCGACCTCGCGGGTCTTGCGGAACGTCGGCAACACGATCAGGGCGACGAGGCCGAGGGTCACGACGAGGATACCGAGCGAGATCGGCCGCTGCAGGAAGATCATGGGATCGCCGAACGAGATCACCATCGAGCGGCGCAGGTTCTCTTCCATCAAGGGGCCGAGCACAAAGCCGAGCAGGAACGGCGCCGTCTCGCAGCCGAGCTTGACGAACACGTAGCCGAGCACCGCGAACAGCGCGAGCATTACGACCAGGGTCGTCGCGTTGCCGGTCGAGTAGGTGCCGACGCAGCAGAGCACGAGGATGATCGGGAACAGGATGCGGTAGGGCACGTTGAGCAGCTTCACCCACAGCCCGATCAGCGGCAGGTTGATGATGACCAGCATCACGTTGCCGATCCACATGCTGGCGACGATGCCCCAGAACAGGTCCGGACGTTCCTTGATGAGAGCGGTGCCGGGTGCGATGCCCTGGATCATCATTGCGCCGACCATGATCGCCATGACGGGCGTCGAGGGGATGCCGAGCGTCAGCAGCGGGATGAACGAGGTCTGCGCGCCGGCATTGTTGGCGGCCTCGGGTGCGGCGACGCCTTCGACGGCGCCCTTGCCGAAGATTTCAGGCGTTTTGGAGATCTTCTTCTCGAGCGTGTAGGCGGCGAAAGAGGCGAGGACGGCACCGCCACCGGGCAGAATGCCGAGCAGGGAACCAACCGTCGTGCCGCGCAGCACCGCGGGGATTGCACGCCGCGTCTCCTCGCGCGTCGGCCACAGGCTGCCGACTCTGGCTACGACGTGGCGGCCGCCCGCGTCCTCGCGCTTGTCGAGGTTGGACATGATCTCCGCGAGGCCGAACAAGCCGACGGCGACCGGTACGAAGTCGATGCCGTCATAGAGCTCCGGGACGCCGAAGCCGTAGCGGGTGACGCCGCTCGATACATCGGTGCCGACAAGGCCGAACAGCAGGCCGAGCAGCACCATGGCGATGGCCTTCACCACCGAGCCGCTCGCCAGCACGACGGCTGCGACCAGTCCGAACAGCATTAGCGCGAAATATTCCGGACTTCGGAATTGTTCGGCGAAGCTCGCCAAGATCGGGGCGAACGCGGCCAGCAGCAGCGTGCCGACGCAGCCTGCAAATAGCGAGCCGAGCGCGGCAACGGTCAATGCTGCGCCGGCGCGGCCGTTCTGGGCCATCTGGTAGCCGTCGAGACAGGTGACGACAGAGGATGATTCACCGGGCAAGTTGACCAGAACCGCCGTGGTCGAGCCGCCGTACTGCGCGCCGTAGTAGATACCGGCGAGCATGATCAGCGCGCCGAGGGGTGACAGGCCGTAGGTGATCGGCAGCAGCATAGCAATGGTCGCGATCGGGCCGATGCCGGGCAATACGCCGATCAGCGTGCCGAGCAGGCAGCCGATCAGGCACAGGCCGAGGTTGATCGGCGTGGCGGCGCCGATGAAGCCGGTCGCGAGGTTCTGGAAGATGTCCATGTCTCAGAAATCCCAGATCCAGGGCGCCATCGGCTGGCCGAGTACGTAGATGAAAAGGCCGACCGCGCCGGCGGCCGTGACGGCAGCGATCACGAGCATCTCGAGTGGCTTGACTTCGCGGCTGGCGAGCGAGCCGAGCACGACGACGGCGGCAGCGCCGGCAAATAGCCCCATCCGCTCGATCAGCAGCGCGAACGCGATCAGCGCCGCGATGATCATGATCTGCGGGCGTAGGTAGATCTTGGGGATCGGAGCGCCCGAGATAACGAACGCGCGCAGCGTGATGAACGCCCCGATGCCGACCAGCGACCAGCCAAGCACAGTTGGCAGATAGCCGGGACCCATGCGGGTCGCGGTGCCGAAGTTGTAGCCTTGGCCGTACCACAGCGCGGCAGCACCGAAGGCGGCGAACAACAGGCCGGCGAGGAAATCCTGCGCATTCTTCATCATTGTGGCTCGATCTTTGTGACCTTCAGGATGCGTGACCACTCCTCGATCGTTGCCGTCAGGTGCTTGCGCGTACTGTCGGGCGTGCCGGGGAACGGCTCCAGACCCTGCTTCAGCATGAATTCCCTGGTCTCCGGCGATGTCGTCGCCGCATTGGCCCATTCGGCGAGTTTGGCAACGATGGCAGGCGGCGTTCCCGCTGGCGTATAAACCGCCCACCAGGGCGACATCGTCGCATTGGGGAGGCCGACTTCGCGCATTGTCGGAACATTCGGCAGCGAGATCATGCGTTGCGGCGACGTCACCGCGAGGTTCCGCACCTTGCCGGCCTTCTCCTGACCGATGGCGAGCACGGGCTCGGAGAACATGAAATCGGTTTGGCCCGCGGCAATGTCGGACAGCGCCTGCGGCGTCGATTTGTAGGCGACGCTCGTCGCAGTGATGCCGGCCTCGTGCGTGTAGAGGCTCGCGGCAGCGAGGCTCGAGGTGTTGCCGAAGCCGAAGGTGGCCTTGCCGGCCTTGGCCTTCAGCTGCTGCGTGAGCTCGGCGACTGTTTTGGCCGGATTATCGGCGGCGACGGTCAAGGTGTACGCGAGCTGAGAGAACGTGGCGACCGGCTCGAAGCTCTTGAGAGGATCCCACGGTAGGTTGTTGTAGATCTGCGGGTTGCCGGCTTGAGTGGAACTGGCGCCCATCAGCAGCATGTAGCCGTCGGGCTTCGATTTCGCGACCGCATCCGAGCCGATGTTGCCGGCGGCGCCGGGCTTGTTCTCGACCACGAAGGTTGCGCCGGAAGCCTTGGCCATCCCGTCGATGATCCAGCGGCACAGGATGTCGGCGCCGCTGCCGGCGGGAAACCCGACCGTCACCTTGATCGGGCGATCGGGATATTGCTGGGCCTGGGCCGGCATTACGAGGGCGGTGCCAAGCCAAAGCGCCGCGACTGCGCCAAGCAGCGCGCGCGGACGCCGCACAAGATCGGTCATGTCACTCCCTCCCTCGGCGCACATCGTGCCGCCTGTCTTCGTCTCCCTCGCCCCTCTGAAGGGGGGACAGTGAGATCACCGGCGCTTGCCCTTGGTCTCCGCCACGCCGCCGCCTTGCACACGGTCGAGCTGGGTGAAGATCTCGGCCGCCTCCTTGGCGATCGCGTCCGCCACGTCGGCGAGCATGCGCTGGCCCTTGTCTACGGTCGCGTGCTCAGGTTTGCCGAACCAGCCGGACGGCGCAATAGACCGGATGTCCGTAAGGACCGGAATGAAGTTCTTGGTGCGGCGCAGCTTGTCCATCTGGTGACCCTGCGCTGCGTCCGACGAACCCGTTACGCGGTCGAGGTGGACGAGCTCTGGACGATAGGCGAGCACGGCCAGCGCCTCGATCTCGCCGCCATGAGTGAGGCCGCCCGATGATGGGCCATAAAGGTCTGCGGCGACGTAGCAGGCGTGGCAGGTCACGACGGACAGGCCATGGGTGCGGTGCAGGTCCTCGGCCGTGATCGACAGCGGCGCCGAGTTGCCCTCATGCCAATTGACGATCAGCAGGCGTTTGGCGCCGTGCCGGGCCAGCGAGGCGCAGGTTTCGGTGACGACGCGCATGTAGGTGTCGGGCGTCAGCGTGATCGTGCCGGGGAAGGGCGCGTGCATCGGAGTGACGCCGAGCGGGCTCGACGGGATCACGAGGCCGTCCATGCGCTCGGCGACGGCGTGGGAGATGATCTCAGCGGCAAACGTGTCGGTGCCGGTTGGTAGATGCGGCCCGTGCTGCTCGACGCTGCCGGCGGGCAGGAGAATGAGCGGGTTGCTTGCGAGCTGGGCAGCGATCTCGTCGCGGGTGAGGTCGATCAGGTAGCGGGTGGGGAGCTTGGACATTGGGGGTGCTTTGGTTTGTTGGGGGATTGCCGCCGAGGGCGCTTCGCCCGGTGAACGCCCGGTGAATGCGCGACTCAGGCACGGTTAAGCCGGGGAGCGCTATACCCGTCCCACGTTGGCCGATCGTTGGCTCATCGGAGGCGGTTATGAGCGAGTTCCTGCGTAGTTTCAGTCTGCTGCTCCTGAGCTTTTCCGTAACCGCAGCCGGAATCTTCGTGATCTTCTATGGTTGAGGGCCGCGAGCGACTGATACCCGCGTTGTCATCGCCTGGCGATCAGGCGACTTCCTCCAGGATCTGGGCAAGCCGGGCGGGGGCATCCACCATGATATCGTGGCCGGCTTCGTTGGCTTGAAGCTCAATGGTGCGCCAGGATTTGTCGGCTTTGCACTTGGCGAGTGCCGCGTCGAAATTGGGCTGTGGATAGGAGGCGGCGCGGATGTAGGTCTTCTTGGCGATCTTGTCACGGGCACCGGTCAGAGCAATCGCAGACGTTGCAAGTCCGGTCGGCTGCATCGTCATCTTCGATTGGACCCAGGCGACGTTCTTGGGATCGAGGATCTTGAAGGCTTCCGCCTTGGGAACCGGTCGGCCGGCCTCGCCCTTCGCGATTGCCTCCTTCAGCGACTGCTGGAATTGAGCCGAGGACAGGTCCATCCCCTTCTGCCCGTTCTCGGGCATGAAGGCGTCGAGGTAGACGATCGAAGCGATCTTCCCCTGCAGCTTTTCGGCAGCGCCAGAAATCGGCCAGCCGCCGTAGGAATGACCGACCAGCACCGCGTTCTCGATGTCTTCCCACTGGAAGAGATTGACGATGTCGCTGATGTGCGTGTCGAGGTTGATCGACGTTGACAGAAGGTGAGAGCGATCGGCGAGGCCGGTCAACGAAGGCGCGTAGACCTTGTGGCCCTTGGCCGAGAGAATGTCCGCGACCGGCCGCCAGCACCAGCCGCCGTGCCATGCGCCGTGGATCAGTACGAACGTGCGGCCCTTGGCGGCTTGAGCCGTCGCGGGCGCGGTGCTGGCAGCTGCCATCACCGCAAGGCCGACACCTGCAGCGGTGGTCTTTATGGCCGTGCGACGCGATACGCCGCTGGCCTGCTTCGACTGGTCTTCAGTCGTCATGGCGATCTTCCTTCGAGTGAATGGTGTCGTTACTCCGCCGCCTGCGGTTTTGCTTCGCTCACTGAGCGGGACTTACCTTGCGGCAGCCGGTCCTTGAAGTACGGCAGCACTTCCTGCGCTACGGCCACCTGATTTTCGCAGGCCATCGCGTGGGGCATGGTGCCGAACTGCGTTTTTGTCAGGGAGATGCCGAAGCCGGCGAGGTCCTGGGCGGCGGCGAGCTTTTCGCGCACGGTGTTGGGCGAGCCGACGATCACGATGCCCTTCTCGATCAGGTCCTCGGTGCGCTGGAACTGGCCGCGATAGGCGCGTAGCGCGCGCATGCGCTTGATCGACTCGACGCTGGTGTAGCCGGGCGGCGACATCATCGCGGGGTCCTTGGAGAGGTAGTAATTGACGTACACCTCCATGTGATCTCGGCAGGCCTTGATCGCCTTCGCGTCGGTCTCGCCGATGAAGATCGCGTTCGACCAGGCGAGTTGATCGGGCGAGGCCTCGTAGCCCGCGCGCTCGGCTTCCTTGCGGAACAGATCGAACGTGGCGGCGACGCCCGCGATCGGCGACAGCGTCTGGCAATAGGTGTAGCGGCGTTCGGCTACCCAGCGGATCGTCGAGACCGAACCGGAGGACGGCACGTAGATCGGCGGATGCGGCTGCTGGTAAGGGCGCGGCCACGGGTTCACATATTTGAAATTGTAGTACTTGCCCTTGAACTCGAACGGGCCGGGCTTCGTCCACGCCTGGATGATGAGATCGTGCGCCTCGTTGAAGCGCTCCTGGCTCTCGGAGGGGTTGATGCCCATCGTGTGATATTCCGCGCCGATGCCGCGCACGAAGCCGGCGATGAAGCGGCCGCGGCACACGTTGTCGAGCAGCGCGAACTCTTCCGCGATCACCAGCGGGTTGTTCACCAGCGGCAGCGCGCGGCCGAGGATCGCGATCTTGCCTTTCTTGATGCTGCGCGCGAGCGCACCGGCCAGCACGCCCGGTGTGGGCATCATGCCATAGGCGGTCTGATGGTGCTCGTTGACGCATACGCCATAGAAGCCGAGTTCGTCGGCCTTTTCGAGCTGGTCGAGATATTGGTTGTAGAGTTCCGCGCCCTTCACCGGGTCGTAGTGGCTGTTGGAGAACGTGACCCAGGCGGTGCCATGGTTCTTCATGGCCTCCACGTCGACGTCCGCGTAGGGCATGAGGTGGAAGTTGAAGATCTTCATGCCGTCCTCCCGTGGCTGCCCGCGAAGGCAAAGATGGCTTTGACGAGATCGTCCGGCTTCTCGTGCGCGACCCAGTGCCCGCACTTGGGCACGATCGTTGCGATCGAACCCGGGATGCCCTGCTTGAAGGCGTTGGCGTAGGCCTTGGGCAGAACCTTGTCGTTCTCGCCCCATACGATCAGCGTGGGCACTTTGATGCGATGCAGCCATTTGGCGAGTTGCGGATCGTGCAGGCGCGGGTTCCACGCGACGCGGGCGATGGTGATGGCGTTCGAGAGCCTGACATCCTCCGTCTCGGGCACGAGCATGCGGGCGGCTTCGGCTTCAGCGATCATCGCGTCGTGGAAGCGATCACGCATTCCGGCTTCTTCGGTGCGAAGGAATACGTCGATGCCATCGACCTCCGGAACGCGAATGCCGGCGGCGCCGACCAGCGTCAACGCCGCGAGCGCGCGCGGGGTGTGGTGCGCGATGTCGGCTGCGATCCAGCCGCCCAGCGAAGTGCCGAGGAGGTGCACGTTGTCGAGGCGCAGGGTGTCGATCAGGTCGATATAGAAGTGCGCGAGATCATCGACCCGGTCGAGCCAGGCGGGCATCGGCTTGCCGCCGAAACCGGGATGTTCCGGCACGATCACGTCGAACCGCTCGGCCAGCTTGTCCATGTAGGGGCGCCAAGTGTCCGACGCGTCCGTGCCGCGCAGCAGGAGCAGCGGCTGGCCAGAACCCGCGCGCATCAGCTGGATCGAGGTGCCCCGAACATTGCAATCCGTTGTCGACGGCGCTGCCACGGTCCCTCCGTTCGGTCCTGTCGCGAAACGCTGTTTCACTTGGGTGCAGCGCTGCATCGAGGGAGTATGCGCCGACACGGAGCGGGGCTGTCAAGCGGTGGTCGTGCGGGTCGTTCGGTCGTCATTCGCTGCGCGAACGGGCTGCCGCCCGCGCCCGCCCGGGGAGACCCCGGACCCCCTTCTTTTTGCCGATAAAGAGGGCGCGGGTGCCTCAACTCTTCTTGTCGAGCGAGGGATAGAGCGAGACGTAGCCGACTTTGGCGCGGTGCTCGGCGTTGGCCTTGGCGCGTTCGGGGCTCATCGGGGTGAAGCCGTGGCCGTGGATGATGCGGGACATGAAGGTCATGCGCGCGGTGACGGCGGTTGCGTCGTGCAGGGCGCGTTCGTCCCAGCCGGCGGCGAACACCGCGTCGGCATCGGGCTGGGCAACCGCCGTCGGCGTCAGCGTGAGCTTGCGCACGAACGCCATCAGCGGCTTGAGCTTGGCGCTGATTGGCGCGGTGCCGACATCGGCCAGCAGCTTTTCGACGACGCCTTCGTCGATGCCGCGGGCGACGGCGGCGGCGGTGTGGGCGACATGGGCATACTTACAGTCGATGAGGCCGGCCACGAACGCCTGGATCATCTCGCGTTCAGCCGGGGTCAGCGGCGAGGGGCCGTTGATCAGCGCCTGCCCCATCTCGGCCCAATGCCTGTAGATCTCGGGATAGGCGGAGAACACATCGCCAGGGCCCGCGTTTGGGGCGTGAGACTTGAAGAAAGGCATGATGGCCTCGTTGGGTTGAGATGGAACGCGAGGCCATCAGCTGGTTATCCCGGCCTACTGTGCCTTCTTCTGCATTCCCAGCGCCTTGGCGATGTCGGCGATCTGCGCGTCCTGGTCGTCCATGGCCTTCAAGAACTCTTCGGGACCGCCGGGATTGACGACCTGCATCGTGGCGGCGAGGCGCTTGGAGATGTCCGGATCCTTGGCCGCTTCCATCACGTCCGCGCCGAGGCGCTTGCGCAGATCGAGCGACATCATCTTGGGGCCGAGCAGGCCGACGAGGCCTTCGAGTTCGAGCGAGGGCACGCCCAGCTCGCGCGCGGTCGGAATGCCCGGCGCAAGTTGTTCGTTGCGCGTCTTGCCATTGAGCGCGATGAGCCGGATGCGACCGCCGCTCATGCCCGGCTGCAGGATCGCGACGGAGGCCATCATGAACTGGATGCGCCCTTCGCCGACGTCCGTGCCGGCTTGCACGATATCGCGATAGGGAACCTTGACCATGTTGATCTTCTGGTCGTGGACGAAGCCGTCGTAGACGAACTCGGTGATGCCCGGAACCAGCGCGACGTTCAGCTTGCCCGGGTCCTTCTTCGCGTCGTCGATCACGTCCTTCAGAGTCTTGTAGCTGGAGCTCGCAGGAACGCCGATGCCAAGCAGCGTGTTGGATACGCGTGCGATCGGGTGGATGTCTCGTGCGCGGTCGTAGGGCAGCTTCTCGCGCTGGTAGGGATGCACGGTGAACGAGCCGGTCGCCGCATAAAGCAGCACGTGGTCGTCGTTGGCCTGCACGAACGCCTGGATCGCGACGATGCCGTCGCCGCCGGGCTTGTTCTCGATGACGATCGGGTGGCCCCACTTCTTCTGCAGCCGCTCCGAGACGAGGCGTGCGCCGATGTCCGCACCCGCGCCCGCGCCGAACGGGATGATGAAGCGGACGTTGCGTGTGGGCCAGGCTGGCGCCTGTGCGAAGGCGGGCGCCGCCGCGCTCATCGCACCGATGGCAATGGCGACAGCGGTCGCGAAGTTCTTGATCATGCTGCAGTTCCTCCCTGAACGGTGCGGCCAGCGGTATTGCCGTATCCGGCGCGCCGAAGTTGGCGGGAGATTAGCCGATCAGCGGGCGGGAACAAGTAGGACCTGCAGCATAGCAGCCGCCGGGCCGCTACCGGCAGACCACCTCATTGCCGCTGCGGCCGTGGCGGGCGAGATCGAAATGGAAGTGGTCGTGGTGGAACGCGTCCGCGTTCGGGCCGAGAATGGTCGTGAACTCGCGGCAGGCGCCGGCGTGGAGGGCGCGCAAGAACGAGCGGTCGCGGGAATCGCCATTCCAGCCTTGTTTGACCGTGATCACGCGTCCGTCGGCCAGGATGAACGAGGAGATGTCGATCGCGTTGGCGTGGCCGTGCTCGGAGAGCTTGCCGCCGGCCTGATTGTTGCGCGGGCGGCAGGCATAGGAGCCGGCGACCTCGATTTCGGCGATCGGCACGCGATAGTGGCGGAAGGCCTCTGGTTCGACAACGCCGCGAACCCAGCGCTCGACGGCAGGCACCATGTTGCAGCGAACAAGGGCGGCCGGTTTCATCTGGACACGGCCATCGCTGACCGCAAGCATCTCGAATGGCTTGAGGGCGCCGCACGCGCTAGGGCCGCCGAGTGCCGCGCGGCTCATCAGCCAGGGCTTTTCGCGGACTTGGCCGGAGACGAGGCAGGCCCGCTCCTCCTGCTCGCGCCAGGGCTCGTGTTGAGCCTGGAATTGCGGAGTTTGGCTGCAGCCCCACAGAAGAAGGGCAACAATACCGGCGGGAACCAAGACTGACAGACGCGATACTAACATGAAGGAAAGTTTAAGCCTGTCAGCGTAAACAAATCGTAAAGACGCTTCGTTCCAGCAGGCTCGACGGTTGTCCTGCATGCCCCTGCATCACGCATGCGCTGGCATTGCGGCGTCTGTTGGAAGAGATGGCGGCGGAATGGAGAAACTTCGGTCAGAATCGCCCGCGATCCAGATAGTAGCGCCGCCAGTTGCGTTCGCCGACTTCGCAATCGTAGGGCTCACTGGCACCGGGGGCGGTGCCGGGAGCGGGTGGCGGCACGAACTGGGCGCGATGAATTCGCGGGATCTCGAGACCTGAGATCTCCAGCAGCAGCTTCTGCCGGGTTGCTGTCGAAAACTCCTCGCGCTTGCGGATCGGGATCATAAAGCTGCCGGGGCCGCCGATCACGCAGCGTGCGTAGTAGACGTCGAGATCGGCGATGTCCTGGCCGAAGCCGTAACTGCTGGCGTCGCCGACTTTCAGCATGATCGGCAGGCCGTTGATGATGATGCCCTCCGCGACCAGCTCGTCGCGGATCATGGTGACGGGCGAAGGTCCTGAGTTGTTGGGGCCGTCACCGGAAACATCGATTACGCGGCGCGGCGTTGGCCAAGGGGCTTCGGCGAGCAGGCCTCTGGCAAATTGCAGCGCGCTCGAGATCGACGTCATGCGGTGACGGCTGATATTGCGCTCTGAAAGTTGGTCCGCCAGACGGCGAGCGGCGGCAGGGCCGTCAATGATGACCCAGGGCACCACGAGGAAGTGGATGTCCGCGCCTGCCCACTCGAAATAGGTGACGGCGATGCGGCGGTTGGGACCGGACTGGATCGCCTTGATCACCTGCGGGTCGCGGAAGGCTTCGACATAGCCGTCGCGCTGGAGGCGTTGCTCTTCCGGGTCCATCGACCAGGAAACGTCGACCGCCAGCACGAGATGGAGATCGACGGCGACGGCCTGCGCGCGCACGGACCCACCAGCCGTGGCCAGCACGATGATGCCGAATACGAGTGTGCAACAGACCCTGAGAAGGTGCATGCAGCGAGATTGCCACAGACCAGCGCGGGGATAAAGTCTCCCGGCAAAGTGTGTCGGTAGCACACGAGTTGTCCGGTTCCAGTAGCACACGATATGTCCGGTAATCCGTGATCCTCTCAATGCGCAGCATTGGGGGGATTGGATGAGCCGGGCCAAGTGTGACGAGGACCGGAGAATGGAGAAGTTTCTGGACGTTT
>CAMDPA010000040.1 GCA_945903565.1 Devosia equisanguinis
GGAGGTCTCCTCCCAGCTGGGGCCTGGGGCTGGCCCCAGTCGCGAAGCGAATTGCACCGGGCCCCAATTGAATGGGACAGAACGCCCAACTTTCGTTCGCTGATGAGATCCACCAATGGCCAAACGCCCCGCTGACGCGCCTTTATCAACGTCCGTGCTGATCGCCGGCGCAGGCCCGGTTGGCCTTGCGCTTGCCTGCGAACTCGGCCTGCGCGGCATCGACTGCATCGTCGCGGAGAAGCGCGACGGCAAATTGCATGTGCCGAAGATGAGCCTCGTCAGCGCGGGCAGCATGGAATACTGCCGCCGTTGGGGCATTTCCGAGCAGGTGCGCACGGCCGTGTGGTCGGAAAATCACGCGCTCGACTTCGTCTACAGGGAGACGCTGGCGGGCCGCGCGCTGACCCGCATCAAGATCCCCGCCTAGGCGCAGAAGCGGCCGGACTGGACGCCGGAAGGCATGTGCCAGTGCCCGCAGATCTATTTCGATCCGATCCTGGCCGCCCGCGTCGCCAAGCTCGACCGCGTGGATGTGCGCTACAATACAAGCCTCGACGCCTTCACCGCCGACGCCGACGGTGTGAGTGCGACGCTCACCGACTCCACGACCGGCCGCAAACGCGACGTGCGCGCGAAGTATCTCGTCGGCTGCGACGGCGCCTCGAGCATGGCGCGCGAAGCCCTCGGCATTGCGCTGATCGGCGAAGGCGCGATCGCCAACAGCGTCAACATCTTCTTCCGCTCGCCGGCATTGGCCACGCTGCATGACAAGGGCTGGGCGCGCATTTATCGCCCGATCGACGCGGCCGGATGCTGGTCCGAACTGATCCCGATCGACGGCCGCGAGTTGTGGCGGCTGACCGTGTTCGACGATCCCGTCTACGAGAGGGATCCCGATGCGGCCTTGCTGCGGATGGCTGGCTTCGAGTTCCCGCACGAGATCATCTCGACGCTGCTGTGGGAGCGGCGCGATAGCGTCGCCGAGCGCTACGGTGTAGGCCGCGTTCTGCTCGCCGGCGATTCCGCGCATCAGTCCTCGCCCACGGGCGGGGCGGGCATGCACACCGGCATGGAGGAAGCGGTGAACCTCGCCTGGAAGCTGCAGGCGGTGTTCGAGGGTTGGGGCGGGCCGCGCCTGATCGATAGCTACGAAGCCGAGCGCAAGCCGATCGCGGACCGCAACATCGAATTGTCGACGCACACCTATCGCGCGCTGCGCTCGATCCCTGCGGTTGCCGACGTCGACACCAAGACCGAGTGGAAAACGACGGCGCTGCCGCGCTACTCGATCCCCGATCACGTGCGCTCGTGCCCGACGTTCGTGGATTCCCCGATCTGCGTCGACGACGGCTCGCCGCTGCTCGACCGCGCACCGGCAACGCCGATCACTTCGACGCGTCCCGGCGCGCGCGCGCCGCATGCGTGGCTGGCACCGGGACGTTCGACGCTGGATCTGCTCGGCGACGGGCTAGTGCTATTTCGCTTCGCCGATGCGCCGGATACCGCGCCCCTGCGCGAGGCGGCTTCCGCGCGCGGCGTGCCCTTGCAGGAAATAACCGTGCGGGATTCGGCGATCGCAGCGCTCTACGAGAAGAAGCTGGTGCTGGTGCGGCCCGATTTCCACGTCGCCTGGCGCGGCGATAACGTGCCCACCGATTGCCTCGCCATCATCGACACTGTGCGCGGAGCTTCGTAGGGCGCAATAGCCAACTTTGGCGTATTGCGCCGGCGACGTTGCAACGGTGCATTACGCCCGAAAAGGGCTAATGCACCCTCGTGGATCGTCACCACGGCCACAACGCCAGCCCGTAGCCCGGCGCGAGGAAGATGCCGGCCCAGGCGAGTGAGGAGAGCACGCTACCGAGCACGAACAGCGCCCACGGCATGTCCATCATGCCCGCGACGACTGGAATGAACGGGCGCAAGCCGCCGATGAACTTCCCGGCGATGATGCTCCAGAAGCCCCAGCGCTCGAACATCGCGCGGCCCTTCGGCAGCAGGCCGGGCATCCGCGAGAACGGCCAATAGCGGTGGGCGTCGTCCTTGAGCAGGCGGCCCGCGAGGTAGGAAATGACGTCGCCGATAGCCGCCCCCGTGGCGCCGGCCAGCCAGACATCCGTGAACTGGCCGCCGGCCGCGCTGTGCAGCCCGCCGATGCCGATGAACAGGATCGTCGAGGGCACGAACAGGGAGACGAGCGCGATGCTTTCCGCAAAGCCGAGCGTGAACACGATCCACGGGGTCCATGCGACGTGACTGCGCACGAACTCGAGCGTCGGCTCCCAGAACGATTGTAGTGAAGCTGTCACGAAGTGCGCATAAGGACTGAGTCCGGTAAGGGGGTCGAGTTAGCGGTTGCAACAGCTACTGCGTCTCTTTAAACGGACTTTTGTGGCACTGCGATAGCGGTCCTTCGACCTTCTACAAGTGTGTCCCTGTCGCCAGCGCCCTGTTCGGGCTATGCGTTTTCGTAAGCTCTGTACGGCGCACGTGTCGACGCGATGGCCAAAGCCATTCGTCCGGTCTTCGTGGGCGGTCTTCGAGGCCCGTTCGGATCGAGCTTGATCGAGGCTCTGCATCGCTGCAGTGTAATCGCGGGGCGGGCAGGCGCGTGGCCACCCGCGCCGCTTCATTTGAACAAGCGGCTCCGCCGGAAATCGGGATGGAGCTCGGGGATCTGATGATGCCAAGGCTTGAAGCCTCCACCAGGACCAATCACGGCGCAGGCGATAAGTTCCAGCGCCTGAAGCAGGCCGTTCACCGGCACAAGCCGATCAGCAGCAGGGGCCTGCAGGAACGCCTGTTCACGCTCGCGTTCTCGGGACTGGTCTATCCGCAGATCTGGGAGGATCCGCGCATCGACGTCGAGGCGCTGGAGCCCAAGGCGGGCGAGCATCTGGTCGGCATCGCTTCGGGTGGCTGCAATATTCTGAGCTACCTGGTCGCGGCCCCCGTGCGCGTCACCGCGATCGATCTCAACCCCGCCCACGTCGCGCTCAACAAGCTGAAGTGTGCCGCCGTCACCCACCTGCCCAGCTATGCCGCGTTTCACCGCTTCTTCGCGGAAGCCGACGCCAAGGCCAACGTCGACGCGTACTTTGATCACCTGCGCCCGCATCTGGACGAATCCACGCGCAAATACTGGGAATCGCGCAATGCCATCGGGCGGCGGCGCGTCGGTTATTTCGGCACGAACCTGTATCGGCACGGCCTGCTCGGGACGTTCATCGGCGCGGGGCATCTGCTGGCGCGCGCGCACGGCCGCAATCCCCGCAAGATCCTCGCCGCCAAGACGCGCGAGGAGCAACGCAGCATATTCGAATCCGAGCTGGCCCCGCTGTTCGACAAGAAGCACATCCGCTGGCTGTGCGAGCGGCCCTCCGCGCTGTTCGGGCTGGGCATTCCGCCGGCCCAGTTCGATGCGTTGAAGGGCAACGAGAAGTACATGGCCAAGGTTCTGCACGCCCGGCTCGAACGCCTCGCCTGCGACTTCGACCTGTCCGACAACTACTTCGCGTGGCAAGCCTTCGGACGGCGCTACAAGAGCGGCGGCGCGGGCCCGTTGCCGCCCTATCTGCAGCGCGAGAATTTCGAGAGCTTGCGCGCGCGCATCGGCGGCGTCGACGTGCAACACCGCTCCTATACCGAATTCCTGGCGAGCCAACCCGCCAGCTCGGTCGACGGATTCATACTGCTCGACGCGCAGGACTGGATGACCGACGATCAGCTCACCGATCTGTGGCGCGAGATCGCGCGGTCGGCGAGCCCCGGCGCGCGCGTGATCTTCCGTACCGCCGGCGAGGAGACGATCCTGCCCGGCCGCATACCCGAGGAGATCCTGGCGCGCTTCGACTACGACGAGGAGCGCTGCAAGGCCTGGACCGCGCGCGACCGCTCGTCGATCTACGGCGGCTTCCATCGCTACATCATGCGGCGCGACGCCGGAGCCAAGGGAACCGTCGCGTGAGCGCGGGCTCGGGCGATCACCGCGCGCATATGGACGGCATCTACCGCTACCAGCGGTATGTGTACGACGCGACGCGCAAGCACTACCTGCTCGGTCGCGACCGGATGCTGGACGAGTTGCAGCCCCCGGCCGGCGGCACGATCCTGGAGATCGGCTGCGGCACCGGCCGCAATCTCGTACTCGCGGCGCGGCGCTATCCGAATGCACGGCTGTACGGCTTCGACATCTCGAGCGAGATGCTGAAGACCGCGCGGGCCTCGATCGCGCGGGCGGGCTATGGCGACCGCATTGTGGTCGCCGAAGGCGACGCCACCGGTTTCGACGCGCAGGCGATGTTCGGCCGCGCGCAGTTCGACCGGGTGTTCATCTCCTACGCGCTGTCGATGATCCCGCCGTGGCGGCAGGCGCTGGCCCCGGCCCTCGACGCGGTGGCCCCGGGCGGGCGGCTGCATATCGTGGATTTCGGCCAGCAGGCGGGCTGGCCGCGCTGGTTCAGGGCGGCGCTGTTCAAGTGGCTCGCTCAGTTCACGGTGCATCCGCGCGCGGACCTGGAAGAGGCGCTGGCGGCGGCAGCCGTCGAGGCGGGCGCATCGCTCGATTTCAAGCGGCTGTATCGCGGGTATTCGGATTATGCGGTGCTGACGAAAAGGGTGCCGGCGTAGGCTGGGTCAAGCGTCTTTTGCGGAGCATCGCTCCGCGATGACGCGCGACCCAGCAATCCACGCGAACCCGGAAAATGCTGGGTCGCGCTACGCTTGACCCAGCCTACGCGAACCTCACTTCTTCCCCTTCGCCGGCTGACCCTGGCCGGCAATCCCGGCGAGCTGCTTGACGAGCGCGCGCACGCCGGCAAGACGCGCGTCGGCTTCGTCCCACTCGGCGCGGAACACGAGCTTGTGGTCGGCCTGCGCCTTGAACGAGGAGTTCTTGGCCGAGATCAACTTGGCGAGCCCATCGGTGTTGGCGAACTTGTTCTTGCGGAAACTCATCACAGCGCCCTTCGGTCCGGCGTCGATCTGCTGGATGCCGGCCTGACGGCACAGCCCCTTGATCTCCATCACGTCGAGCAAATGCGCGATCTCGGTGGGGAACGGGCCGAACCGGTCGACCAGCTCGGCGGCGAACGCATCGATATCCTCGCGCGTGACGAGGCTCGACAAGCGGCGGTAAAGGCCGAGCCGCAATTGCAGATCGGAGATATAACTTTCCGGCAGCACCACCGCGGTGCCGAGCGCGATCTGCGGGCTCCATTGGTCCTCGGCGCCGACGAGATCACCACCTTTGAGGCCCGCGATCGTCTCCTCCAGCATCGACTGGTAGAGTTCGAAACCGACTTCCTTGATGTGGCCGGACTGTTCCTCGCCCAGCAGGTTGCCGCCGCCGCGAATATCGAGATCGTGGCTCGCCAGCGAGAAGCCCGCGCCGAGCGTATCGAGCGACTGCAGCACCTTCAGCCGCTTTTCCGCGCCGTCGGTAAGCTTCATGTTCGGCGGCGTCGTGAAATAGGCGTAGGCGCGCGTCTTCGAGCGGCCAACGCGACCACGCAACTGATAGAGCTGGGCGAGGCCGAACATATCCGCGCGATGCACGATCAGCGTGTTGGCGTTGGGCACGTCGAGGCCGGATTCCACGATCGCGGTCGAGAGCAGCACGTCGTACTGGCCCTCGTAGAACGCGGTCATCACGTCTTCCAGCTCGGTCGGGGCAAGCTGGCCATGCGCCCGCGCGACGCGCAATTCCGGCAAGCTTTCCGCTAAGAACTCGGCGACGTCGTCGAGATCGGCGATGCGCGGCACGACGTAGAATGACTGACCGCCACGCAGCCGCTCGCGCCGCAGCGCCTCGCGCAGGATCACCGGATCGAACGGCGAGATGTACGTGCGCACCGCGAGCCGGTCGACGGGCGGCGTGGTGATCAGCGACAGCTCGCGCACGCCCGACAGCGCCAGTTGCAGCGTGCGCGGGATCGGCGTTGCCGACAGCGTCAGCACGTGCACGTCCTCCCGCAGTTGCTTGAGGCGTTCCTTATGCGCGACGCCAAAGTGCTGCTCCTCGTCGATCACGACGAGGCCCAGGCGGGCGAACTCCATCTGCTTCGACAACAGCGCGTGCGTGCCGATGACGATGTCGATGCTGCCGGCCTTGAGGCCCTGGCGCACGTCGATCAGATCCTTCGGCGCGACAAGCCGCGACGCCTGCGCGATTTTCACGGGCAGGCCGGCGAAACGCTGCGCGAAATTCTTGAAGTGCTGCCGCGCGAGCAAGGTCGTCGGCACCACGATCGCGACTTGCAGGCCCGACAACGCCGTGACAAACGCGGCGCGCATCGCGACTTCGGTCTTGCCGAAGCCGACGTCGCCGCACACCAGCCGGTCCATCGGCTTGCCCTTGGCGAGGTCTTCGAGCACGGCGTTGATCGAGGATTCCTGGTCCTCCGTCTCCTCGTAAGGGAAGCGCGCGACGAACTCGTCCCACGCGCCTTCCGGCGGCGTCAGAACCGGCGCCTCCTTCAGCTGGCGCAGCGCCGCGAGCTTGATCAGCTCGGACGCGATCTCGCGCAGGCGCTGCTTGAGGCGGGCCTTGCGCGATTGCCAGGCCGCGCCACCCAGACGGTCGAGTTGCGACTCGCCAGTATCGGAGCCGTAGCGCGACAGCAGTTCGATGTTCTCGACGGGCAGATAAAGCTTGTCGCCGCCGGCGTAGACGATCTCCAGGCAATCATGCGGCGCGCCCAGCGCGGTGATCGTCTTCAGGCCCTCGAAGCGGCCGATGCCATGGTCGGCGTGGACGACGAGATCGCTCACCGACAAGCTGGTCGCCTCGGAGATGACGTCGGCGGCGCGGCGGGCCTTGCGGCGCGGGCGCACGAGGCGGTCGCCGAGAATATCCTGCTCGCCGATCACGGCGAGATCGGCGGTCTCGAAGCCGTGCTCCAGCCCCAGCACCGCCAGCGTCGTCACATTACCCGGGGCTGCCATCGCCTCGTTGAAGTTGCCGACCTTGGCGACGTCCTTCAGGCCGTTGTCGGTCAGCAGCGCCTCGATGCGTTCGCGCGCGCCGGCGGTCCAGGCCGCCACGATCACGCGCTTCTTCTGGCCGATCAGCGTGCGGATCTGGCCGACGACGGACGCAAATAGATTGCCCTGCTCGGCCTGCCGCTCCGGCGCGAAATTGCGCCCCGTGCGTGCGCCGACGTGCGTCACGCCCACGCGATCCTCGTCGAACGGCGAGAAGCGGCGCACCTGGCGTCCGGCGAGCGCCGCCACCCATTGCTTGCCGCCCAGGAACATCAGATCGGGCGGCACGGGCTTATAGGGCGGCGCGCCGAACTTGGTCGTCTCGAGTGAATCCGCGCGCGCCTCGAAGTGCTCGTTGATCTGCTCGAAGCGGCTCTTGATCGCCTCGTCCGCCAGATGATCGAAGCTGACGGCGGCGGGCTCGACATAGTCGAACAACGTTTCGAGCTTGGTGTGGAACAGCGGAAGCCAATGATCCTGTCCGGGATAGCGCTGCCCCGCGCTGATTGCCTGATACAGCGGATCTTCCGCAGTGTTGCCGCCGAACATCTCGACATAGCGCGCACGGAATGTGGCGATGCCGCCCTCGCCGAACGCGACCTCGCTGATCGGCATGAGAACGAGCTTCTGCACGATCTGCTTGGTGCGCTGCGTTTCCGCGTCGAACGACTTGATGCTTTCGAGCGTGTCGCCGAAGAAATCGAGCCGCACGGGATTGATCCGGCCGGGCGGGAACACGTCGACGATACCGCCGCGCACCGCGAATTCGCCCGGCTCCATCACGGTGCCGGTGCGCACAAAGCCTGCCGCCGATAGCTTCTCGATCAAGCCGTTCATGTCGACGCGCTGGCCCGATGCCAGCGGGCGCAGCGAACGGCGTAGCGCCTCGCGCGGGGGCAAGCGCTGCAGGATGGCGTTGACGGTCGTCAACACGATCGCCGGTTCCTTGCGGCTGCCGAGCACCAGCTTGGCTAGCGCCGTGATGCGCCGCGCCACGATCTCGGCATTGGGGCCGACGCGGTCGTAGGGTACCGTGTCCCAGGCGGGAACCGAGATCACTTTCAGATCGGGCGCAAAGAACGCGAGCGCGTGCTCCATCGCTTCGAGACGGCGATCGTCGCGCGAGACATGCAGCAGCATCGCACCGGGCTTGGCCGTGTGCGCCTCGTTGGCCTGGCGCGCCAGCAGCAGCGCGTCGAGCCCCTCGGGTACCCCGGCAAGCAACTCGTCTCTCAGATGTGGCCCGGCGTCGTCCATCTCGTCCCCGATTGCGGGGATACGCCCCCGCATGTGATCAGTATTCTCAGGCCTTGGCGGGCAGCAGCTCGAAGTACGTGCGCAGCTCTTGGATCAGCGCGGCGTAGCGCTCATCCGGCACGGTCGCGGTGTCCATGATCCACACCTGCAGCTCCGGATCGGGCGCCTCGAGCAGGTCCTCGAACGCGGCGAGCTGGGCCTCGTTCATCAGGTCGAGCTTGGCCGTGGCATACCGCCCGAGCAGCCAGTCCATCTCCTTGGTGCCGCGATGCGCCGCGCGATAGGCCGCGCGCTTGCGGCGCAGCTCGAGATCACCGGCGCTTGCTCCATCAGTCATGACACGCTCCGCAATAGCGCACGGCGCGGGCAGCATTTTTGGGGCTGTCCGCGCTTGAGCGCTCGATTGCGGTTGATATAGCCCCGGGAGCCCGACGGGGGAAGGGCGATACGTTGAAGCGCCAACAGGGATCCTTGCTTGAGGTGCGCATTCGATTCTCTTGCGAACGAGCGCTACCTCACTTCGATAATCGTTTCGCCCTGCTCAATTGCCGAGAGTATCCCTGGAAGCACCAATGCGAACCATCCTAGTAGTGCCGGGTTCGTCACATTTCCAATCCGCAGCCAGCACACGGCGGATCCGCTCGCTGCACTTTGGCGGATCGCGACGAAGTCCTGGTCCTTTGTGAGCAGCGCCGCACCGTCCGCTACGGCCCGCATCCAGATCACTTGGTCCTCGGCCCCCGCCAGACCGATGTCGGCGACGTGCTGGGCTGCATGGCCCTGGTCAACGAGCCATTGACCCAGCAGCGGCGGCAACTGAGCATCGATGAGAAACCGCACGGCTCACTCTGCCGCAAGTACGATACGCCGCTCGGCATCGCGCGCGGCATACTGCAGTGCAGCCGTGATATCCTCGTCCTCGAGATAGGGAAAATCTCGCAGTATATCGCCCCGCGAGGCGCCACCGGCCAGCATCTCCAGAACGTCGCTGACCCGCACACGGAGGCCGCGAATGCAAGGCCGCCCGCCACACTGCTTGGGGTTGTGCGTGATCCTACCCAGCATGCTCTCGTCGGCCATCTCTAGCTCCTTGCGAACGGGACATTTCATATCATGCCGCCCGCCTTGTCGCCATGACGTCATTTCGGAGCGTAATCCGGCTCGATCCTCCGGGGATCGAGGTGGCGGTAGGGGATATTCGGTCGGGCAGTTGAGCGAACGGATCATCCGCACGAATCCGGCTTCAGCAAGGACTTGTGGAGCCAGCCGCGGGCGACGATTCGCTCGGGATTTCCGCTCTCGACATAAACAGCGACCCAATCCCGCGCGCGCGTTGGCGGCTGCTTGATCGGATCGAGCGCGACGAGTTGATCCAGCGCTACCCTCATCACCATACGGGATTGCCGGTCTGGTTCCGCGCGAAGGGCTGCATAACCGTCCCGCGTGGCGATGAGTTCACAATAAAGGGATGCGTGGACGGGGGCGCTATGCAGCATAACGGCGAGAACAATGGCAAGAACTTTTGAACGGCAGAACTTGGTCATCTTTGTCGTGTTCACGTCCAGCACCCTCTCACTAACCTGTCATCGCCAAATTCAGTTTGCCACAAAACAAGGTCATCGGCCCACTGGTGCAGGATCGCGCTCTGGCGATTGGGACGCAGGAAGAAAGCCAAAGCCACGCCGACCAACAGAAGAGCGAGGTCGCAAGGCGTCGAATGCGCCAAGGTATGACCGTGTTGGGTTTGAAACCTCAGCGCGGGCGAGCGCATCTTGGAAACGCTTACAGTCCAACTTCCGTCGATCCGGACATGCACTCTCCAAACGCTCGTCAGTAAGATCGACCGTGACTCCCCCGCAACTCCCGGCAAACAAGAGCCTGCTTTCATTCAATCGGTAAACCTGAACTCTAAGGTCCCCACAACTCAAGCCAATTGGAGCCCGCTTATCCTCTCGATTCGTACGGCTGATCAATACTGATTGCTCCAGCTCATCGCAGGGCCAGAACGGAACATTGCATTCGTTTTGGATCGCGATCGAGGCACCGTGCTCACCAAGGACGAGAGGAGCGGAAGGATCGCGAACGCCAAAAACGAAGTACGCGAGCAATAACCATCCAGCGGCGCATACGCACAGGATCGCTCCAATGGCCCAGTTCTCGCCCGGATGATGCCACGCGCGCATGAGCCTCACCTCCTGTAGGGCTGCGTCGGCTGGTGTCAGACCCAGAGGGTCTGACACCTTCCCAACCTCAATACCCGGTCTTCGCCAGGCTCAGCAGCCAGCCGCTCATGCGGCCCTTGACGTTGGCGATCTGGTCTTTCGACAGGAAGTCTTCGAGCTTGACGCGGTCGACGGGATACTGCGGCCGCAGGAAGTCTTCCTCGTAGCCATAGGGCGTGGTGGCGTCGATGCCGAGGCCGCCTTCGTAGCTGGTGTTGGTCGCGGTCCACTGCTTGTCGCCCGCCGTCATGCGCTCGGCCGGCATGAAGGTCTGGCCGCGGCCGCCCGGCGTCGGATTGAGCAGGTCCTTTTGTGGATTCACGCGCGTGGTGATCGCCCACATCACGTCGTCCATCGAGTAGATGTCGACGTCTTCCGACACCGCGACCGCAATGCGCATGCCCTGCGAGGTCGCGAGCAGCGCGGTAAGGAAGTTGCGCTGCCAGCCTTCCTCGATGCGGTTGCGCTTCTTCACCTGGATGATGACGCCGCCCCAGTCGGTCATCGAATAGGGCACGTTCACGTCGAGGCAGATGCCGGGCTGCAGGCGGTTGCACAATTCGTACATGCAGGCTTCGCGGATGCAGGTGTCGATGTTGTGCTCGTCCAGGGTGTGGGCGCCGAGCGCGAAGATGATCGGCTTGGACTCGGGCTTCCTCATCGTGATGCCGGTGACGTGGAACGTCGGGGCGCGATACGATTTGCCCATGTAGCCTGCCCATTCCGGATGGAAGTGGTGCTTGCCCTGCGAGCCGTCGGCCTCGGCCTCTGCCGTTTCGAAGCGCTTGTCGCGCGGATCGATGTAGCCCTCGATCACGACCTCGCTGTCGGCCAGCGCGAGTGCATCGCAGGTTTGTGCCTTGACGACGCGAACCGGCGAGCCCTGGATCGCGCCGGCGATGCCGATCTCGTCGCAGCCGTGCGGCATGATTGCATAGCCGAACGCGCCGCCGGCGACGAGCGTGCAGGCGGCGGGCACGCCGAAGCAGAACGTCAGCGGCACTTTTTCCTTGTTGCGGTAGGCTTCGCTGACGACCTGCCACATATGGCTGCCCGGCGAGATCTGGAACGTGCCGACGTTGCCCCAGCGGAAGTTCATTCTGTTATAGCCGAGGTCCGTGCCGCCGCCGAACATGCGGCCGGTCACGCAGCGGATGCCGGAGCCGATCGTCAGCTCCTTTTCGAGCGCGGTATGCCTGATGGCGACGAGGTACGGATTGACGTCCTTGGGGTCCTTGATGACCACTTCCTGGCAGGGTGCGTCGGCCTGCTCGATCTCGACGGGCGCGATCGGCTTGTTGATGGCCTTGGCGAGCTTGATCGTGCGGTCCTTGTCGCTCTCCCAGCCGAACATGCGGTTCATCGCCTGCATGTCGCCGAACAGGTTCGTCACGACGCGGTGGTTCGGCTTGCCCTTCACGTTGTTGAACAGCACGGGGCAGCCGCCATCCATCAGCTTCTGAAGGCCGGTGATCTGCAGATCGGGATCGACTTCCTTGTCGGTCTCGACCAGGTCGCCGCGCGCCTTCAGCCAGTCGAGCGAGGCGCGCAGATCCCGCAGGTGCGGGTTGGGCATATCGCCGGCGGCGGCCTTCTTCGACGACTTGGGCTTTGTTCCGTCCATGGCTGGATTCCTCTTGGGTGCTGGGGGCAGACCCCAATCTCATTTCAGCGGTGATTTCACAGGTTCGGTATAGCCGCCGACCCCAGCATAGCGCCAGCTTCCATCCGAGGTGTCGACGCGCCGCAGCCGGCCGATCTCCACGAGGTAGTTGAGGTGGGCGATCGCCTCGCCCATGGCGAAGCCGATCTGGTGGCCGTCGAGCTTGCCGCGAAACAGCACGTCGAGCAGATCGCCGGCCGTGGTCTCGCCCTTGACCGCGTCGAGCAGCAGGTTGAGGCGGGCGGCGTGGTGGTGCCCCAGTTCCCGCAAGCGGAAACCGACGTTGCGGAAGGGCTTGCGGTGCGAGGGCAGGATCAGCGTATCGGGATGGAGGATACCCAGAAACTTCTGGCAGGTTTCGAGGAAGCTCGCGAGCGTGTCGGCTTCCGGCTCCATCGGCCAGGTCGAGACGTTGGTGGTGATCTGCGGCAGGATCTGGTCGCCCGCGATGAGGATCTTGCGCTCGGCGCAGTAGAGCGAGACGTGCTCTGGCGAATGGCCCTGCCCGGTCACGACGCGCCAGTTGTCCTTGCCGATCGGCACGACATCGTTGTCGCGCAGGCGCTTGAAGGCTAGCGGCAGCGCCACGCCGACGTCGTAGGGCACGACCTCCTGCTCGAACAGTTTGCGGCGCTCCACGTCGAGGCCGTGCTTGGCATGCCAGATGGTGCGCTGCTTGATGTTGTCGGCGTAGCCCGCGGTCATCGAGATGTTGCAGGCGAACCATTCGCCGAGGCTGAGGCGCGGCAGCAGATCGCCCCAGCGTTCGCAGATCCAGGCCATGTTGCCGGCGTGGTCGGGGTGGTAGTGCGTGACGATCAGCCGAGTGATGGGCAAACCGCCGAGCGCGTCTTTCCAGATCGTCTCGAGCTGCGCGCGCGTCTGGTCCCAACCGAAGCCGCAGTCGATCATCGTCCAGCCCGCACCGTCGCGGACGAACCACAGATTGACCTGGCGCAGCCCCACGAACGGTACGGCGGTCGACGCCCACAGGATGCCGTCGGCGACTTCCTGCACGGCGCCCGCCGCTGGATAATCGGCCCACGGATAAGTTACGCCATCGATGCCGGACAAGTCGGTGCTCATGCTGTCTCTCCCTCCGGGGATGGGGGCAGACCCCATACGCGCTGACTTTGAGCCACTTCCCTCACCACTGCGTTCCCGGAAGCCGAGTGCAGCGAGGCTATCCGGGATCTTGACCCATCTGATGAGGGTGAAGACCCCGGATCTTCGCACTCCGACCTTGCGGTCGGATCGCTCGTCCGGGGACGCAGTGGATGGGGATTGCACCTTGCTGCCAAAGTTAGCGCGCATGGGGTCGGCCCCCGTTTCGTCAGCTCACCGGCCACTTCAGCGTGACGATCTCGTTCATCTTGAGCCGTTTGGAGAACCGCGCCACGGTCTCGGGGATTTCGCGGTAAAGCGCCATCTCGTCGATCTTGGTGAGACGGCCGCCCTTGACCACCTGCTCGCCGGCCACGAACACATCGCGCACGCTGTCGCCGGTGGCGCTGTAGACGAGGTTCGACACCGGGTTGATCAGCGGCTGCCATTCCGGCCGCAGGGTATCGAACAGCACGATGTCGGCGTCCTTGCCGGCTTCGATCGAGCCGATCTTGTCGCCCCACTGCGCGGCCTTGGCGCCGTTGATGGTCGCCATCTCGATCGCGTGCTCGGGCGGCATCACGCGCGGGTTCATCCGCACTTCCTTGTAGCCGCACGCCGCCAGCCGCATCTCCTGCGCCATGTCGACGATGCCGGAGCTGGCGTGATCCGAGCCGAGGCCGACGTTGACGCCGAACGCCATCAGTTCGGGGATCTTTCCGACGACGAAATTACCGTAGCCGTTGTGCAGCGAGGACGACGGCGCGCAAACGAGCGACGGCTTGCGCTTGGCCAGCATCACGACTTCCGCCGGTTCGAGCCAGCCGGAATGGACCACCAGCATCCGCTCGTCGAGCACGCCCAGATGCTCCATCCGCTCGATCTCGGCGAGACCGCAGCGCGACACGCAACCGTCATGCGTCGAGTAGGAGAAGCAGGCATGCGTCTGCAGCAGCGTGTCGTACTTGTCGGCGAGCTTCTTGAGGCCCTGGATCAACTCGTCCGACGCGTTATTGAGGCCACGGAACGAGGCGCTCGCCTTGAGCCGCGGATTGTCCGACTTGCCGTAGCGCTCGAGCACCTCCTCGGCCTTCTTGAGGCACACCTTGGTGTCCTCGATCATGCGCTCCGGCAGCAGGCCCATCACCGACTTGGTGAGGTCGAACGACGAGCGCCCGGCAACCATGCGGATACCCGTCGCCTTGGCGGCGGCGACGGAGGCTTCCGGATGATAGTTGCCGGGATCGATGAAGCACGTCACGCCGTGCCGCAGCAGCTCCGCGCAGGCATGAGTTGCAGAGACCCGCACGTCCTCCTGCTCCATCGCGGCTTCGTAGGGGTACATGCGGTCGAACAGGAACGACTGCGCGTTGGCTTCGTCGGCGAGGCCGCGCGACAGGTGGAACGACGAGTGCAGGTGGCAGTCGGTGAAGCCCGGCGTCGCCACGGTATGCTTGCCGTCGATCACCTTGTCGGCGGCGAACGCGTCCTCGATCTCGGCCGACTTGCCGACGGCGACGATCTTGCCTTTCGAAACGGCGATCGCGGCGTCGCGAATGACGCGCCGGCCCTTATCGACGGTGATCAGCCAAGCGATGTCCTTGACCAGGAGATCAGCTTTTTTGGGTTTGGAGGTTTTGGACATTTTTCACTTCGTAGGGTGGGTTAGCGGTGCATCGCGCCGCGTAACCCACCGGCGGGGCCACGATATCTCGCCGAGTTGGAAACGGCGAGTTACGCCGCAAAAAAGCGGCTAACCCGCCCTACGGGGTAACGTCAAACCGCCGGTCCCACGTACTTCAATTCCTCGAACACCTTGAGCTCGATCAGCACGTTGTCCTTGGTGGACTCCTCGCACAGCATCGAGCGGTGGGCGATGCCGCGCGGGATCATCATCATGTCGCCGGGCTTCATGATGCGGGTGCCCATCTCGGTCTCCCACTTCAGTGCGCCGGTGACGCAGAAAATGATCTCGTGCGCGTCGATGTTGCGGTGCCAGAAGCTCATGTCGTGCTTGCGGCGCTTGGACACCTCGATGCGGGTGTGCTTGGACTCGAACAACCGCAGCGGTGTGCCGTCGCCCTTGTCGATGTTGGTCGGATTGAACTTGTCCGAGAACACGTTGATCAGCTTGAAGATCTCGGCGTATTCGAGCACGCCTTCGTTGGTCGCGGTCGGGTTCGTTGTGCGGTTGAGGATGACGTTCTTTCCGTCAATCGTGATCCGCTCCTCGAACTTCACTTTCTTGTCTGGCATTTGTGCTCTCCCTGTTTGGCTTGCCTGCAGCCGATCGGAGGCATCGAAAACGCGACGCCCGAAATCCGCTATGAATGGTTCCAGAAGCCCGCAATTGAGGGCCTAACCTCCGCGCGGTCAAGCCCAGTGCGTCAGCGAACCCGTTCGAAGGTCGGCTCGGCGGCACTTCCCGCATAGCAGAGATGCAGGGGCTGAGATACGGGCGAGCGCCGAGGCGATTAAAGGAAATTGTTGGGCCAGATCATCGTGCGCCACATGTGCGCGACGGGGCTGCTGTCGAAGCCGAGGCCTTCCTTGGGCTGCTTGAAGTTGCGGCCGACGATGTCCTCGAACTCCTCGATCACTACGACCTTGTCGGGATCGAAGGCGTAGAGGTCGTTGAGACAGACCTGCATCGCCGAGCCATACCATTTGTGGGCGCGGCAGGTGACCCACTCCCGCTTGATATAGTCGGGGGGCTCGTAGCCATCGACGAAGTTTTCCAGGTACTGCTTGGGATATTCGTAGCCCAGCTCCGGATCGGGCCGGAAGCGCAGGGCCTGGTGATGCTTGATCGCCCAGCTCACTTCCTCGTCCACGTACGGCGCGATGAGCTGCGCGCCCCAATGGCCGTGATCTGTGCGAATGAAGCCGATCACCGAGATATCGTGCAGCAGGCACGCCAGCACGAGCTTCTCCGGCAGCCCCTTGTCCTTGGCGAGCTTGGCGCTCTGCAGCAGGTGATTGCCGCCGCGCGGATCCAGCAGCAGACGGTACTTGTAGAAGTCGATCAGCGTCGGATTGGTCGGCATCTTGGGCAGGCGGGGATCATCGCCCATCAGCCACTTGCCGTTGGCCTTGCCCGTACCGCCCGACGCCCAGGTGGCGACACGCCCCAACGGCGGCCGCATGATCTGGATGTCGAGCAGCTCCGCCATCGTCATCTCGAGAACGTCGATGCGTTCGTCGAGATCCATGCGGGGCGTCACACGTTCGTTGGCAATCCGCTTGGCTTCCTGAAGGAGTTGGGCCTGGTTCATGATCGCTGTTCCTTCTTGTTGAAGCGGACCTCGAAGCGCCTTCTACTTGGGCTCTGCCTTAGCCGGTTCGGCCTTGGGCGGTGGCGCTTTGACGGGCTCGGGCTCGGGAGCTGGTGTGCGGGACCGCGCAGGCGCCTGCTGCATCCATGTCGACCGCGCCGGACATTCGCTCAGTTTGGTGTCGAGCTCGACCGCGGCGGTGGGATCGTCGCAGCCGCTGATGGTGCCGGGCATGTAGACGGGCCGGCTCGTGGCGGCGTCGCGCAGCACGCCCTTCACGCCTTTGAACAACTCGCAGCGCGATGCCACCGACGTATAGCTGAATCCCTTGCATTTGTCGCCCAAGTCGACGCAGGCCTGCTGGCACTCGCCGCCCGGCATTGCCCAATAGGTCCGGCCGGTTCGCTCATCGGAGTAGAATGTCAGGTTACCCTGCTCGACGGACGTGATCACGTCCTGCACCTCGACCGGATCGCCCGACAGGCCGCGATACCAGCGCAGCAGGAAGCGGCTGTCCTTCGGCTTCGGCGGCGATGACAAGAACGACGGCATAATCTCGGTGTCGGCCGCTTCGGTCCCGGTCTTGGAGGGGTTCCAGTAGAAGTCCGCCTCGTACTTGGGATAGCAGCGGCGCTTGCTGGCTTCCTGCTCCTTGGCAACCGGCGACCTGTCGTAGGAGAACGCGACGCACGACCTGTCGAAGCGGTTGAACACACACCTGAGGTGGCAGCCCAGGAAACTATCGACGAAGCCGGCGTCGCCGTCTTCATTGAGGATGTCGCCCATCGCGATGTTGGTGTCGGGCAAGGTCTTGGTGAGCGCGTAGAGCGCGATCAACCAGCCGACGATCAATACGCCGGCAATCGCGCCGACCCAGCGCAACGCGCGATACCATTGGCTGCGCGATTTCAGTTCGTCGATGCGGGCGAGCGCGGCTGCCCGATAGCGGCTGTTGGGGAACTGCGTGACGAAGCTATGGATGAAGCCGACGTCCTTGGACTTCTCCACGACCTGCCAATAGCTCTTCTCGCGCGCCTCCGATTCCTCGGCCAGCACGCGCTGGCGGGCCTCGTCGGACAGGCCTTCGAGCTTGGTCACGTCGCCGGCCACGAACCGGAACGGCTCGAACAGCGAGGAGTGGTCCCACGGCACCTGCTGGCCGCCGGTCTTCTCGAACACGACGCGGCGCACGTCCATCAGCACGTCGGAGACGTGCTTGCCCGGATCGTCCATGAACTGCAGCAACCCTTCGGTGAAGGGGCTGTTGTCGCCGGTGCCGTCGAGGGCGACGAAGTGCGGCTGCGTGGCGAACGCGACATAGACTCCTGGGGGGGCATGCACGTTGGCGAGACCGTGCGCCTTGGCGGCCGACCGGGTGCTGCTGCCCAGCGTGCGGGGAAGTGGATTGTCGCGGCAGCAGTCGAGCATCACGATGGAATTGCGGGTCGATCCGCTCAGCGCTTCCAGCACGAGCTGCAGGCCGACCGCGCGATGCTGCAGGTCCAGCTTGGTGCGGATTTGGGTATCGATCGGCAGCAGGTAGTTCTCGCCGTCGACCTGCACGCCGTGACCGGCATAAAACAGCACCGCCGCCGTGGCCTTGCCGCCTTCCGCCGCTTCCGCCAGCGCCTGCGTGAAGTCGCTGACCGCGCGGACCATCTTGTCGGTCGTGGCGTCGATCTCGGTGCGCACCTCGAAGCCGAGCTCGATCAGCTTCTTGCCGATCGCGTTGGCATCGTTGGGCGGGTTCTTGAGCGGCGATGCCCCCGTATACGCCCCATTGCCGATGACGAGCGCCAGCCGCTTGACCTCAGTACCCGGACCCATGGCCACCCTCCCGACAAACACTTCGATCCGCGCGGCATTCGACGCGACACGCCAACTCCTAGTCTAGACCTATTTCAGCCCGGCGACAGAACCTACGTGCAACAGCCCTATCGCAATTGCATCGGCTACTTGCTCTCAGCAGGAGCACCCTCCAGCGCGGCGGCGATCGCCAGCATGTCGCGCCAAGCTTGCCGCTTGTAGAGCGGCGTGCGCAGCAAGAAGGCCGGGTGCAGGGTCGCGATCGTCTTGAATTTCCGCTCACCCACCTCGATTTCGCGCCAGGAGCCCCTGAGCCGCATTATGCCGCCTTCGACGCCGAGCATCTGGTTGGCAGCCGCCCCGCCCAGCAGCGCGATGAAGTCCGGTTCGACCAGCTCGATCTGGCGGTCGATGAACGGGCGGCAGGTCTGGGTTTCCTGCGGGCTCGGCGTACGGTTGCCGGGCGGGCGCCAATACACGGTATTGGTGATGTGGACGTCGGCCTCGGACAGCCCGATCGCGGCCAACATCTTGTCGAGCAGTTTGCCGGCCGGGCCCACGAACGGTGTGCCGGAGAGGTCCTCATCGCGGCCCGGCGCCTCGCCGATCAGCATCAGCCGCGCCTTGGGTGCGCCGCGATAAAAGCACAAGCTCTTGGCCGTCGCCTTCAAGGCGCAGCCATTGAAGCCCTCAAGTTGCTCTCGCAAGGCTTCCAGTGTGGGGGCCTCGCGCGCCGCCGTGCGTGCGGCCATGACAGCTGCATCGGGCGAGGCGGTCGGGAATTGTCGCGCGGCGGGCGGTGCGGCGGGCGCTGGTCGCGACCGAGCCGCTGGCGCCGGCGCGGATTGATCGGGCGGCCGCGCGGTTGCATGTCCCGACGCATCCGGGGACTGTTGTGCTGCGGGACGTGTCGCACCGCTGCTGGCCACACTGCTGCCAGGCTGGGCATCGGTCTGTTCCAGCGTGAAGCCGTGGCCCGGCCCCTTGTCGCCGCGCGCCAGCCAGTCCACCGCCTTCTCGCCGACGGCATCCTCGATACCCATCGCCCGATACCACGCGAGAACGTCGTGAACGTCGCGCTGCACAGCAGCCTGGTCGGGAATGGGCGGATCGTTCTCCATGGCCGGGCAGTCTACGCGGCGGCAGGGGTATTCGCCAGCCCATGTGGGGAGGCCTGTCGGTAGCACACGAGTTGTCCGGTTCCAGTAGCACACGATATGTCCGGTAATCCGTGATCCTCTCAATGCGCAGCATTGGGGGGATTGGATGAGCCGGGCCAAGTGTGA
>CAMDPA010000041.1 GCA_945903565.1 Devosia equisanguinis
GACGGCTTCCCATCTTTGCCGAATGGCTTGTCTGTCGATCATGCAACGGCGTACGACTGTTCGCCGGGACAAGGAATCCCGCGCTGCCGAGTCACACGGTCGCACGCACACAGATCACGATTCAGCTTTTTTGCGATCCGTCCTTAGGCGCGATCAGAACCCGCGGCCCCAGTAGCCGCAGTAGCGCTCGACGTTGCCGGGGAGCCAGATGCCGTAATTGTTCAAGCCTTCATACTTCGGCAGCCGGACCTCTTTCATCGCGTTGTCGAAGCACTTGCCGGCTTCGGCGGCCTTCTTGGTCTCGGCGGACAGGTCCGTCAGATAACCCAGCACCGCCTCGACGTCCTTCTTGGTGCCGGTCAGGCGGCCGCCCTTGCCCGGATGGCCCGCGATCATCGTGTCGAAGTCGAGCTTCATCACGCGCTTCAGGCCCTCCTCCCACTCGCCGGGATAGCTGTCGGGCATGTTGCGGAACATCACGGCGTCGAGCGGGATCCAGTCGACCGCGAACAGGATCCTCTCCTTCGGCAGCCGCATCACGAGAGCGTTGTCGGAATGGTTGCGGCCGACATAGTGCAATTCGAGCGTGGTGCCGCCGAGGCGGATGTCGCGCCGGTTGCCAACCGATTCGTCGGGGATCACGACATCGGGATACTTGATCTTCTCGAGCTGCCGCTTGGCATTCTGATGCGCGACGAACCTTGCGCCGGCGTCCTTGAACACCTTGCCGCCGGCGATGTGATCGAGATGGCTGTGGCTGTAGATCACGTAGCGGATCGGCTTGTCGGTGATCTTGCGGATCTCCTCGAAGTAGACCTTGCCGGAGCGCTGCAGCGATACGGGGTCGGTTGCGATCACACCATCGCGGGTGACGATGAACATCGACAAATGCCCGCCGTAGCGGAAGATGTAGACGTTGTCCGTGCCTTGCACCTTGGTGGTGGCGAATGGCGGTGGGCTGCCTTGCGCGAATGCGGCGGGTGATCCCACTAACGCGAGGCTTGCCGCGGCCGCGGCAAACGCTGCACCACGCAACAACTGACGAACGGAATTCAACATCATTGCCTCCCTCGATGGCGGCGTATGGCCATCGCTCGTTTCGGACGTACAAATTCTAGTCAAATGCGCGAACGCCGCAATATCTGTTCGAAAGGCATAAAAGAAAAAAGGCCACCCCCGAAGGAGCGGCCCAAGATGCAAACCGATTTTTTTGGTCAGCCGATGGAACTACCAGCTCCGGCCATGGCGCCAAGGGCGATCCCAGCCGTGGTGGCGATGGGAGCGGTGATATCCGTAGCCGAACCGGCGGTGCGGGGGCACGAACAGGGGACGGTGGGGAACCACGACCACCGGGGCGGGGCGGCGGTAACCGTAGCCGTATCCACCGTGGCCATAGCCGTAGCCCTGGGCAGAGGCGGCGCTGGCACCGCTGAAGATCAGAACGGCTGCGAGGATGGCGCGATACATGGAGCACTTTCCTTCGGTTCGATGGTTCGGGAAGAATTCCCGTCATGACAAGGAGAATGCCTGAGTGCCGCTGAACTCATTCTGAACCGAACTGTTACTTGATGTTCATGTTCGATATCCCGTTGTTGCTGGAAATTATCGCTCGGCGGAAATTGGGGGGACGCAAAAAGGCCGCCCAAGTGGGCGGCCAGTTGGTGAGCGCAGTGACGCTCGGCAAATTTTCAGTGAGAGGGACCCGGCGTTTACCACCAGCGGCGCCACCAGGGGCGGTCGAAAGCTGCATTGCGGCCCTCGAAGTCGGTGCGCTCATGGGCGATGCTGCGGCCGGCGTTGTCCTGCATGTTGCGCAGGTTGGCGCGCTCATAGGGATCCAGGCGGCCGTCGGCCTTGGCGCGGCGCTCGTACTCGGCGATCTGGCGCTGCTGCTCGGCGAGACCGGCCGCTTCCCGCGGGGTCAGCGAGCCGTCGCGATAGCCTTGCTCGATGCGCTGAGACTGGCGGGCCTGTCGGGCATCGACCTCGTCGATGTGGCGCGGGCCGTAGCCATAGCCATATCCGGGGCCGTAGCCCTGGGCGTTGACGGCGGTTGCGCCGACGAGCACGACGGCGGTGGCGACAAGAAGGGTGCGAGCGGTGTTCATTGGAGAGCGTCCCAGTTGGCATTGTGAGGTTTTGGACGACGTTGCCGTCCATGGTCGTGACAATGCCTGAAGCGCCCTGAACCCGTTCTGAACCTCGTGGTTAACTGCCGTTCACCATCGCAATAGTGGCCTACTTTGCTTGTTTCTGCGTCGCTTCGACCGGCCCCATGATCGGCTTGATCGCCTCCAGCAGATGCGGCGGCGCGGACAAGGTTTCCTCGACGATCTTGGCGAGCTCCTGCCCCGTGATCGGATTGATCTCCAGCGAGAGCTGCTCTGCTTCGGCGAGAAACGCCTTGTCCTGCATCGCATCAGCGAACGCGCGGCGCAGCACGGCGACGCGATCGGCCGGCGTCTCCGGCGGCGCCATGTAGGGCCGGCCAACCTGAACCGGCGAGGAAAGAATACGCAAGATCTGACGCTTCTCGCTGGTCGTCTCCAGCTCGTGGATCAAAGGTACGTTGGGAAAGCCCGGATCGCGCGCATATCCGATCTGCACGATCGGCAGGAATTTCTTCTCCTTCATCCAATCCGGATGCTCTTTGATGACGCCGGACAGGCTCGCGCCGCTGCGGCCCTGCACCTCGCCGCGCTCGATCGCCAAATCAATGTCGACGATGCCCTTGTACCCGGTGACGATCCGAAACCGCGTGCCGAGCAGGATGTTCAGCGCATTGGCGTAGATGTAACTTCCCGAACCGACGCCGGTGGCGCCCAGCACGACCTCGCGCTGCTTGACCTCCTCCACGGACACCACGCCGGCAGTGTGCCAGACCATGATGGTGAGATTGCTCACGCCGGTCGAGCCGATCCAGTTGAACTTCGTCGACTCGAACCGCACGCCCTGCCCGCCGGTCGCCTGATGCAACGGCATCGAGTTGATCACAGTGCCGATCGTGGTGCCGTCGCGCGGGGCCTGATTGTAAAGAAAGTTGGTTGCCAGCGTGTGGCCGCCGCCGGGCATGTTGCGTACGACGATCGTGGGACTGCCTGGCATATATTTAGCGATGTGTTTGGCAACCAGGCGTGCATTGAGATCGACGGCGCCGCCGCCCCCCGTGCTGACGATCATGGTGATCGTTTTGCCAGCGTAGAATTCGGCGGGGTTCTGGGCCTTTGCGGGAAGCGTGGCGAAAGCAGCGAGCGCACCGGCGAGGATGGCACTGGAGCGGGGGGCACTTTGGGAGCCCGTCGGGCACACACGCATGTTCGCATCCTCCCTGTTGGATGCACCATGTCTGCGCCGATCGGTCAGGCCGTCAAGGCCTGGAAGACGGCTCCCCGTCGGGCTTTGATTTCCCGGTTTTCGGTGGCACTGTTTTGGGATCCTCGATCCGCTCCCATTCGCCGTCGATCACAACTCCGCCATCGGGCGCCTGTCGCGGCCCGCCGGGACGCGTGCCTGGACGGGGCTGATCATTGTCCCAGGTGCGGGTCTCGGCCCTGATATCGATGCCTGCGAACAACTTGGACAGTGTCCAGCGCGCGAGCGCCCGTCGCAACGGCGGCACCAATAAGAGCAGGCCAACGGCATCGGTGATCAGCCCGGGTATGAGCAAAAGTGTCCCAGCAAGCATCAGCAACATGCTATCCGCGACCGGCTCGATTGGCGGCCGGCCCTCGCGCATGGCCACCATTGCCCGCTGCGCCGCCGCCAGCCCCTGCCTGCGGATTATGAGACCGCCCACCACGGCCGCGACCACAAGCACGAGCAACGTCCACCAGAAACCGATGAGGTAACCGGCCTTGATCAACACCGCCAGCTCGAGCAGCGGGAACGCCAACGCGATAAGTATAAGCCCGATTTGCATGCGTTTCCCGTTGCCCACGCACAACTTTTGGATTGCGGCCCGCGCCCAGGCGGCGTAATCCGAAAGCCGACACGCCGCCTTTGCATGGGCCCCGTTTTTGGCAGTCGAGGCCCTGGCAATGTCGCGACATCCGGCATACATAGCCTAAATCAAGTGTAGTCGACCGGAATTGCTCGAGAAAGCACCCAATGGACGGCAAGATCGACCTGATTACCCTGATCTCCCTGATCGTGGCCCTTATCGCGATCTGGAAGCTGAGGAGCGTGCTCGGCCAGCGCACGAACCATGACGAGACGCGCATCGACCAGCAGTTGCGCGAGCGCGCGGAACGCGAACGGCAGGCCGCCGCCAACCAGAAGGTGGTGACGATGCCGCGTCGCGACCGCGACGAGGCGCCCGCCACCGGCCCCGCCGATCAGGCCGCCATCGCCCAGGCCGAGGCCAAGCTCAAGACCTATGCGACCGACCCGGCCGTGGAGCAGGGGCTACTCGCCATCCTGCGCGCCGACAGCGCGTTCGACCCCGACCATTTCGTCAACGGCTCCAAGCAGGCCTATGAGATGATTGTGACCGCGTTTGCCGAGGGCAATCGCAAGATGCTCAAGGATCTGCTCAGCCGCGAGGTCATGGACGGCTTCAACGCCGCCATCACCGATCGCGAGAAACGCGGCGAAGTGATCGACCAGAGCTTCGTCGGCATCAGCAAGGCCGGCATCACCGAGGCCGAGCTGAAGAATGGCCGGGCCACCATTACCGTGAAGTTCGAGAGCCAGTTGATCTCGGCGACCCGCGACAAGGGCGGCGAGGTGATCTCGGGCGATCCGCAGAAGATCACCGACGTCACGGACTACTGGAGCTTTGCGCGCGAGATCGCTTCCAAGAACCCGAACTGGAAGTTGGTGGCGACGCAATCGGCGACTTGACCGGTTGGGCCGAGAAAGCGTGAGCGTACGATGGGCCTGGGAGGCATTCGTGCGGCGGCGCTCATGTTGACGACAGCAGTTCTTGCAGCGGAAGCAACGGCGGGCGGCAGCTCTTCGGCACCGGTCGCTGAATTCGCGCCTATCGGGTTTACCGCGCTGCCCGGCTGGCGCGCGGACGACCACGCCGCCGCGTTCGATGCCTTTCGCCGTTCGTGCCCAGCCGTCATCGCGCGCAAAGTCAGCGCCGATTCCGCACTGGCTGAGGTCTGCCGGTTGGCGCTTGCGCGCGGCGACTGCCGCATCGGCCGCAGTGAAGCGCGCCATTTCTTCGAACGGTTCTTCGTTCCTCATCGCGTCGTTCATCAAGGCCCCGTTGGGCTGCTGACCGGCTACTACGAACCGCACATCCTGGGATCGCGCGTGCAGACCGCGCGGTTTCGCGTGCCGATCTATCGGCGGCCACCCGACCTGGAGAATGTCGTCTCGGAAAGCCAGCGCGCCGCCACGGGCGTCACCTACACGCATCTGCGGCGCACGCCCGCCGGGCTCGAGCCCTATCCGACGCGGACGGAGATCGAGGCGGGCGCGCTGGCCGGCAAAGGGCTCGAGCTGGTCTGGCTCACGGACCCGGTCGATGCGTACTTCGCCCAGGTGCAGGGCTCGGCGCTGATCGTGTTGCCCGATGGCAGCCGCATGCCGATCACCTACGACGGCAAGAACGGCCATCCCTACACCTCGATCGGCCGCGTCCTGATCGACCGCGGCGAAATCGGCGCCAACGCGATGTCGCTGGCGAGCCTGGGTGCATGGCTGCGCGCGGATGAGGCCCGGGGCCGCGAGGTGATGAGGCACAACGCATCATTCGCATTCTTCCGCGAGATGAAGGCATCAGAAGGTGGCGCGCAGGGGGCGCTCGGTACGCCCCTCAAAACAGGCCGCAGCCTGGCGGTCGATACGGTCTTCCATGCGTTGGGAACGCCGGTATTCGTCGATGCGCCGCGTCTCACGCACTGGGGGGCGAAGCAGCCGTTTCGCCGGTTGATGGTCGCGCAGGATGTCGGCTCCGCCATTCGCGGACCGGAACGCGGCGATATCTATTTCGGTTCGGGCGAACGCGCGGGCGAAAGGGCCGGTATCACCAAGCATCCCGGCACGTTTTATGTGTTGCTGCCACGCAGTAGTGCGAGGCAGCGATGAGTGCTGGCGGCAAGAAGCGGCGTGGCCTCACCGACGAGGACGAAGAACTCTGGCACTACGTGACTCGCAACGTGGCGCCCGATAACGGCAAGCCGCGCGTGTTGGGGCACGTGGTTCCGGACGATACATTGCCGGAGCGCGAAACCGAGCCATCCCGGCACAAGCTGCCGCCACGTGCGCAACCAAAGCCGAAGCCGAAGCCGGAGCCGCCGTTGGCTGCCCCCGCCGCGCGCAAGAAGCCGCCGCTGCCCGAGCCGAAACCCGTCATATTGGAGCGCAAGAAGGCGCGCCGTATCGCGCGTGGGGAAGAGGAGATCGACGCGCGGCTCGATCTGCATGGCATGACGCAGGATGCAGCTCACGGGGCGCTGGTCGGTTTCATCCGGCGCTGTCATGCGGACGGGCTGCGCATGGTGCTCATCATCACCGGCAAGGGTGGCGCGATGAGTAAACTGCGGCAGGCGGACGACGAGGTGATGCCGCGCCCGCGCGGCGTGCTGCGCCAGAACGTGCCGCGCTGGCTCGGTGGCTCAGAGATCGGCGCGTTCGTCGTCAGCTATTCGGCCGCGCACATCAGCCACGGCGGCGACGGCGCGCTTTATGTGCGGCTGCGGCGGAAGGGTTGATCTATGCCTGCGTAAAGCCGTAGGTCGGGCTGAGGCTGGCAATTCCGCCGGTCGAAGCCCGACGTATCGCTCTGAACTGTCGGGCTTCGCGCAAAGGCGCTCAGCACCGACCTACGTGCACGAACCTCGTTACGGCGGATCAAGGTTCGCGTGTGATCTACTTCGCGATCTCGACCGGGGTCGAGGTGCCCGGGCCTTCACCGACGATCAAGACCCAGGCTTCCTCGTCCTTGGCGCCGTCCCAGTGGACCTGATTGCCGTAGTGGGTGATGTGGCTGCCCATCGGCATGGCGACCATCTTGTCCTTGTCCCAGTGGTTGCCGGTCGCGATCCACCAGGTGCCCTTGACGACCGTGATGTGGCGGTCGTTGGGGTGGAAATGCGGGCGGCTGAAGTTGCCGGGTTTGAACTTGTTGAGGACAATGTAGAGCCCCGGTTTAGAGGGATCGCCGAACAGCACGGCCTGGTTGGTGCCGGCCTTGTCGGCGGGATCGCGCCATTTGAGATCGGCCGGCAGCTTGAACGCGAGCGTTTTGGGGTCGAGTTGGACGCCTTGCGCATGGGCCGGTTCGGGCGCTGTGACGAGGACAATGGCGGTGAGTGTGGCGTAGGCGGCAATTGCAGCGCATTGAATGAAGCGCATTGATTTCCTCCCGTCGTTCGATCAGTGCTCACGAGTTGATCAGCCTAGTCCTGGGGGCGATAGCCAGCAACAGCGGTGTTGCAGTTGAACCGGCGCGGCTCACCCGCTAAGACTGCGGCCATGCTGCATCGCGAGCACCTGCTGATTTTGCCCCGAATTATGGGCCCGGCCGCCTGAGGGTGTCCGGGACGTATCCGCGCGCAGACTCGCCTCCAAATCAGCTTCACTCAACGGCATTCCCATGACCAACACACCGACGCCTGCTGCCGATCCGCAAGGAGGGGCCGAAGAACGAGATTGGGGACAGACCCTGTACCTGCCCGTCACCGACTTTTCGATGCGCGCCGGCCTGCCCGAGCTCGAGCCGCGCTTGCTGAAACGCTGGGCCGACATGGGCCTTTACAAGCGGCTGCGCGAGGCGGGCAAGGGGCGGGCCAAGTTCCTGCTGCACGATGGCCCGCCGTATGCGAACGGCAACATCCACATCGGGCACGCGCTCAACAAGATCCTGAAGGATCTCGTGACCAAGTCGCAGTCGATGCTGGGATACGATTCCAACTACGTGCCGGGCTGGGACTGCCACGGGCTGCCGATCGAGTGGAAGATCGAGGAGCAGTATCGCGCCAAGGGCAAGAGCAAGGATTCGGTGCCGGTCGGCGAGTTCCGCAAGGAGTGCCGGCAGTTCGCGGAGCACTGGCTGAACGTGCAGCGCGAAGAGTTCAAGCGCCTCGGCGTGATCGGCGATTGGGATCATCCCTACACGACGATGAGTTTCCCGGCCGAAGCGACCATCGCCAGCGAGTTGATGAAGTTCGCGATGAACGGCTTGCTGTATCGCGGCTCGAAGCCGGTGATGTGGAGCGTCGTCGAGAAGACGGCGCTGGCGGAGGCGGAGGTCGAGTATCACGATTATCAGAGTGATACGGTTTGGGTGAAGTTTCCTGTGGTGCCATTCGGTATCGCTGAGTACTCGGATCATGGCGCCAGAATCGACATCGACGAATTCAAAACGAGGGTCAAAAAGTATACTCTCGATGTGAAAGACGCGCTGCTAATACGAGGCGCCAGTGTCGTCATCTGGACAACGACGCCTTGGACGATCCCCGGCAATCGCGCGATCAGCTTCTCTTCGAAAATCGCGTATAGTCTCTATGAAGTTACCAAGGCGCCAGAAAACAACTGGGCCAAAGTTGGTGACAAGTTTGTGCTCGCGGACAAACTCGCCGCCGATGTGATGAAGTCGGCGAAAATAGAAACCGATGGCTTCAAAATCGTCTGTCAGGTTCCAGCCGCATTGCTAGGTGCAAGCATTTGCCACCACCCCCTGCGCGGCCAGGGCTACGACTTCGACGTCCCCCTGCTCGATGGCGATCACGTCACCGACGACACGGGCACCGGGTTCGTGCACACCGCGCCGGGTCACGGCACGGACGACTTCAAGATCTGGCTGGAAAGCGGCGCGAAACTGACCGCGCGCGGGATCGACAGCACGATCCCGTTCACCGTCGATGCCGACGGCGTGCTGACCAAGGACGCGCCGGGGTTCGAGGGCACGCGGGTGCTCAAGCCGAACGGTGACAAGGGCGACGCCAACGACGCTGTCATCAAGGCGCTGTCGGCCGCCAATGCGTTGATCGCGCGCGGCCGACTCAAGCATCAGTATCCGCATTCGTGGCGCTCCAAGAAGCCGGTGATCTATCGCAACACGCCGCAGTGGTTCATCGCGATGGATAAGGCGTTCGACGCGGTGTCAGACCCTCCGGGTCTGACACCGTCCACGACAGGTGCCGCCGGGCAAATCTCGGCCAAGTCAATGGAAGTGTCGCATGGTGTCAGACCCAGAGGGTCTGACACCCTCCGCCAAATCGCGCTTGCCGCGATCCAGCAGACGGAATGGGTGCCGGCGACCGGGCAGAACCGCATCAACGGCATGATCGAGGCGAAGCCCGACTGGGTGATCTCGCGGCAGCGCGCGTGGGGGGTGCCGATCACGGTGTTCATCCACAAGGACACCGCCGAGGTGATCCCGGGGCCGCAGTTTGCGAAGTCCGCGGAGTTGATCGGCCGCATCACCACGGCGATGCGCGAGAAGGGCGCCGACGGCTGGTTCGAGGACGGCGCTGCCGCGCGCTTCCTCGCAGATATCGTCGACGATCCCTCGCAATGGCAGCAGGTCACCGACATTCTCGACGTGTGGTTTGATTCCGGTTCCACGCACGCCTACACGCTGGAGGACGCGGAGCACTTCCCCGGTCTCTCGGGCGTGAAGCGGCGCGTCGATGGCGGGCAGGACCGCGTGATGTACCTCGAAGGCTCGGACCAGCATCGCGGCTGGTTCCATTCCTCGCTGATCGAGAGTTGCGGCACGCGTGGCCGCGCGCCATTCGACGTGGTGCTGACGCACGGCTTCATCCTCGACGAGAAGGGCGAGGAGAAGATGTCGAAGTCGAAGGGCAACACCGTCACGCCGCAAGACGTGATGAAGACCTCCGGCGCGGACATCCTACGGCTGTGGGTGGCGTCGGCCGATACGACCAACGACATCCGCTTCGGCGAGAGCATCGTGAAATCGTCGGTCGAGGCTTATCGCAAGCTGCGCAACACGCTGCGCTGGATGCTTGGTGCGCTTGCCCATTACAAACCCAATGACAAGGTCGCGCTCGCCACGATGCCGGAGCTCGACCGTCTCATGCTGCATCGGCTGTTCGAACTCGACGCCGAGGTTCGCGAGGCCTACGCGGGCTACGATTATCGCAAGGTGATCGCGGTGCTGTCGCAGTTCATGAACTCGGAGCTGTCGGCGTTCTACTTCGATATCCGCAAGGACACGCTGTATTGCGAGGCGCCCTCGAGCGTTGCGCGCAAGGCGGCGCTGACGGTGGTCGACGAATTGTTCCGATGCATCACGACGTGGCTGGCGCCGATCCTGTCATTCACCACCGAAGAAGCGTGGATGGCGCGCTATCCGGGTCCGGACAGCTCCGTGCATTTGCAGCCGTTTCCGGCGCTGCCTGCGGACTGGCGCGACGAGAAACTCGCGGAGAAGTGGGAGAAGATCAAGCGCGTGCGTCGAGTCGTGACTGGTGCGCTCGAAGTCGAGCGTGCGGCCAAGCGGATAGGTTCAAGCCTAGAAGCTGCGCCGGTCGTTCACGTGACGGATGCCGAGTTGCGCGCTGCGCTCGACGGCATCGACCTCGCGCAAGTCTGCATTACCTCGGCGCTCGATCTGCAATCGACGACTGCTCCGGCTGGTGCGTTCACGCTGCCGGACGTGGCGGGTGTGGCTGTCGTTCCGGCGCGCGCATCGGGCATGAAGTGCGCGCGGAGCTGGCGCTACACGACCGACGTCGGCTCGGATCCTGACTATCCCGAGCTGTCGGCGCGTGATGCCTCGGCCATGCGCGAGATCGACGGGAAGCCGGCGCGGGGGTAGGAGTAGCTCGTAGGTTGGGTCAAGCAGTGCGGAACGCTGCGCGACCCAACAATTCAGGGCACCACGGAAAAATGTTGGGTCGCGCAAGTGCTTGACCCAACCTACGCCACCGCAAAAAAGGACCGGGAGGAATTGTATGCGCAGTCCTATGCGCCAGATCGTCGTTGCGGCGCTCTCGCTTGCTGCCTTCACCGGCACCGCGCTTGCGCAAACGTTCCCGGAAAAACCGGTGCGCATTGTCGTGCCGTTCCCACCGGGCGGGGGGAACGACATCATCGCGCGGGCGCTTGCCGAGCAGATGGGCAAGGAACTCGGCCAGCAAGTGCTGATCGACAACAAGCCGGGCGCGGGCACGGTGATCGGGACGGAGCTTGTCGCTCGCGCCGCGCCGGACGGCTACACGATCCTGATCGCATCGTTCGCGTTCGCCGTGAATCCGAGCTTCCTGCCGAAGCTGCCGTACGATCATCCCAAGGCGTTCGCCCCGGTCACGCTGATCGGCCGCTCGCCGAACATCGTCATTGTGCCGCCTGATCGGCCGTACAAGACGATGGCCGAGCTGACTGCCTACGCGCGCGCCAATCCGGGCAAGCTCAACTACGGCTCGTTCGGCAATGGCACGTCGGGTCACTTCGCGCCGGAGCTGTATAAGCTCGCGGCCAACGTCGACATCCTGCATGTGCCTTACAAGGGCACGGGCACGGCGATTACCGATCTGCTCGGCGGGCGGCTCGACATGATGTTCGCAACCGTCTCGGGTGGGGCGGCGCAGGTGCGGTCGGGTAAGTTGCGCGCGCTCGCCGTCACCTCCGCGATCCGCTCGCCCGCTTATCCGGATGTGCCGACAATCGCGGAGTCGGGCGTTCCCGGCTACGAGGCGCAGACGTGGTACGGCATTCTCGCGCCCGCTGGTACGCCTGCGCCCGTCGTTGCCCGACTGCACGGCGCGATCAAGAATGCGGCGGAAACGGAGTTCTTCAAGACGCGCAGCGAGTCGGACGGTCTCCTCGTCAACATCGGCGACGGCCCTGCATTGGGCAAGCTGATCGCCGAGGAAGAAGCGCGCTGGCGCCGCGTCGTCAACGAGGCGAAGATCAAGCCGGATTGATAAGGTTCCATCTCCCTGCCTTCGCGGGGAGAGCGAGAAGCACCAGGAGCCCCCCATGGCCGAGAACACCGCTGCGCGCGAAGCCTATTACGCGAAGGTCGCAAAGCTCGACGTGTCGCCGCTGTGGACGACGCGGCTGGTGCCGCCGCGGCCGGAGGATCAGGTGCGATCCGTTGCGCATCTGTGGGACTTCGACGATGTGATCCGTCCGGCGCTGCTCGAAGCCGGCGGGTTGATCACCGCGCAGGAGGCGAACCGCCGCGTTCTGTCGCTGGAGAACCCAGGCTTGGGCGGCTCGCATCGCGTTCTGGAATCGCTTTATGCGGGTGTTCAGATGATCCTGCCGGGCGAGTGCGCGCCGGCGCATAAGCATTCGCCCGCCGCGTTGCGTTTTATTCTCGAAGGCCAGGGCGATGCATGGACCGCCGTGGCGGGCGAGAAGTCCGTCATGCGGCCCGGCGATTTCATCATCACGCCGTCGGATGCCTGGCACGATCACGGTCACGACGGCGAAGGGCCGTACTTCTGGCTCGACGGCCTCGACATCCCGATGGTGGCGACGTTCGGGCCGATGTTCTTCGACCACTATCCCGCCGACCGCGCGCCGCAAAGCCGCCCGAGCGGCGACAGCATGGCGCGGTTCGGCGCCAACATGCGGCCCGTCAACGAGCGCTGGACGCGGCTGGAATCGCCGATCTTCAGCTACCCCTATGAGCGTTCGCGCGCAGCGCTGGAAAAGCTGCGTACGGCGCAGGAGTGGGATCCGTTCGCCGGGCTCAAGCTGACGTACATCGATCCCACCACAGGCGGCAGCGCGATGCCGACGATCTCGACGTTCCTTCAACTACTGCCTAAGGGATTCGAGACGAAGACCTATCGTACCACCGAGAATACGATCTTCTCACCCGTCGAGGGCCGGGGCCGGCTGATCGTTGGCGAAGGTGACAAGCAGCGTACGTTCGCCTTCAAGCCGCGCGATGTCGTCGCTGTACCGTGCTGGGTGCCGCATCGCATCATCGCCGACGAGGAGACCGTGCTGTTCAGTTTCTCCGACCGCATCGCGCAGGAGAAGTTGGGGTTGTGGCGCGAGATGAGAGGGAATGCGTAGGCCGCATCACCCGACCGTGAACCCCTGATACCCGCCCTCCGCGGCGGCGTCGCAGAACTCGACGTAGCGGGGGTAGCCGCCGATGTAGGGCATGAAAACGCGGGCCTTGCCGGCGACGTTGGAGCCGACGTACCAGGAATTGCAGGTGGCGCGGAGCGACTTGCTGGCCGCGGCCGCGACTTCCTCGCCCCAGGCCTGTTCGACGTCCGGCCGCGGATCGATGCGGGTTTTGCCGTGCTCGCGCATCCACGACATGCAGCCTGCGATCCAGTCGCCGTGCTGTTCCGCGCACGTCACCATGGTCGCCAGAACAGAGGGTCCGCCGGGGCCGGACATGTTGAACATGTTGGGGAAGCCCGAGACGGTCAGGCCAAGATAGGTGCTGGGGCCGTCGCGCCATTTCTGCTGGATGGTAACGCCGCCGAGGCCAGTGATTGCGATGCGCGTGATGCTGCCGGTCATCGCATCAAAGCCCGTCGCGCAGACGATGGCATCGAGCGCGTAATCGTGCCCCTCGGCGCGGATGCCGGTTGGGGTGAAGCGTTCGATGCCGGACTTGCTCACGTCGATCAGAGCGACGTTCGCGCGATTGTAGGCCTCGTAGTAGTTGGTGCCGCCGCACAGCCGTTTACAGCCGAACACGTCGCCTTTCGGCGTGAGCAGATCGGCGGTCTTGGCGTCTTTCACGACCTCGCGGATCTTGTCGTGCCAGAAGGCCGTCACGGTTTTGTTGGCTTCCACGTTGGTCAGCAGATCGCCGAACGCACCGAGGAACGGCAGGCCGCCGACGAGCCATTGCTGTTCGAAGCGCGCGCGACGCTCCGCATCCGAAACGGCCAACGCCGAGTCCGTGTGGAATGGAAACAGAAATGCGGCCGGCCGTTGCTTTGCGCGGGCGCGAAACCCTTTGTAGTCGGCCTTGAGCGCGGCCACCTCGTCCGGCGGGAGCTTCCTGTTCTGCGCGGGCACGACGTAATTGGCCGTGCGCTGAAACACGTAGAGGTGGCTCGCCTCCTCGGCGATCAGTGGGATCGACTGAACCGCCGACGCACCTGTGCCGATGATGCCGACGCGTTTGCCTGAAAAATCGACCTTCTCGTATGGCCAGTGACCCGTGTGATAGATCGGGCCGGCGAAATCCTCGTAGCCCTTGAATTGCGGCGTGATAGCGCTCGACAGGCAGCCGACGCCCATGATGAAAAAGCGCGCGCGGATCGATTGGCCGGCGTCGGTCTTTACCACCCACTCGTTGGTGGCTTCGTCGAACGATGCGGCCTCGACACGGGTGTCGAACTGGATGTCGCGCTTGAGGTCGAAGCGCTCGGCGACATGCTCGATGTAGGACAAGATTTCGGGTTGCGCGGCGTAGCGCTCCGTCCACACCCACTCCTGCTGCAGCTCCTCGGAGAACTGGTAGGAGTACTGCATGCTCTCGATATCGCAGCGCGCGCCGGGATAGCGGTTCCAGTACCACGTGCCGCCGACGCCGCCACCCGCTTCCAACAATCGAGCGTTGAAGCCGGATCGGCGCAGCCGGTGCAGCATGTAGAGCCCGGCGAACCCTGCCCCGACCACGACGGCGTCGAAGCGGTCTCCAGGCAGTAGGGCTGGGCGTTTCCACGGTGGTGGAACGGTTGGCATATCAATCGAGCCCCAGCACTTTGCTGCCGAAGTCGGGATCGCCGAGCAGCTCGTCGCGCGTGCCGGACATCACGATGCGGCCGTTCTCGATCACGTAGGCGCGGTCGACGAACTCGAGCGCGCGATGGATGTTCTGCTCGACCAGCAGGAACGTGGTGCCTTCGTTTGCGAGGCGCCGCAGCGCGGCCATCACCTCCTCGATGATGATCGGCGCCACGCCGAGAAAAGGCTCGTCGAGCAGCAGCAGCCGCGGGTTCGACATCAGCGCGCGGCCGATCGCGACCATCTGCTGCTGCCCGCCGGAAAGCTCGTTGGCCATCTGGTTGGCCTTCTCTTTCAGGACCGGGAACAGATCGTAGCAGCGCTCCAATCCCTGCGCCACGCTTGCGCGCTTCGATGGTGCGTACGCGCCCATCTCGAGGTTCTCGCGCACGCGCATTTCGGGGAACAGGCGGCGGCCTTCAGGAACGAGGGCGATGCCGTCGTTGACGTTGAGCGCGCTGTCGCGGCCGGCGATCGAGCGGCCCTCGTACAGGATCTCACCTTCGCTTGGCTGGTAGAGCCCGAAGATCGCGCCGATGGTGGTCGACTTGCCGGCACCATTGGCGCCGAGCAGGCCGACACGTTCCTTCGCGCCGATGCTCAGGCTGACATCCCACAGCGCGCGGAGCTGGCCGTGATCGACCGCGAGGTTCTTGACCTCGAGCATCAGGACGTCTCCTTCTTGGCCGTGCCGAAGTAAGTCGCCAGCACGCGCTCGTCCTTCATCACGTCTTCCAGCCGCCCGTCAGCGATCAGCGCGCCCTGTTCCAGCACGATCAGGCGGTCGACGACCTGCGACAGCGCGGAGAAGATGTGCTCGACCCAGATTACCGTGATGCCGTAGGTGTCGCGAACCGCGCGGATGTGCTCCACGAACCGGCGGACCTCGTTGGGCGTGAGGCCGGAAGCGACCTCGTCGACCAGCAGCAGTTTGGGCCGGCAGGCGAGTGCGCGGGCGAATTCCAGCGCCTTGCGCTGCTGCAGATTGAGGGCATCGGCGCGCAGTTGGAGGCGGTCGCCAAGGCCGGCGAATTCCGCGAACGAAATCGCTTCGGCCAAAGCTGCGTCGCGGCCGAGCGGGGCATCGCCGCGAAACATCAGCGGCATCGCGATGTTTTCCTGCACGGTGAGATCGCCGAACGGGCGGGGGATCTGATACGTGCGCCCGACGCCGCGCTGCGAGACCGTATCGCGGCGCAGGCCCTTGAAGCTCTGGCCATCGAACACGATCTCGCCGGAGACGGGCTCGTAGACCTTCGACAGACAATTGAACAGCGTCGTCTTGCCCGAGCCGTTCGGGCCGATCAGGCCGACGATCTCGCCTTCCTTCACCGTGAGCGTCACATCGTTGACGGCGACGTTGCCGCCGAACGCCATCGTCAGGCCGCGCAACTCGAGCAATGTGCGGGTGCGGTCGGGCTGACGCTGGGGCAGGGGAATTTGATCGTGCTTACCGTTGCCGTGGCCATTGCCGGGAAGCGCCAGCCGCTCGTGATGCTCCGCACCGAGCGCGCCAAGAACCGGCAGTCCGCGTATCCAACCTGCCCGTAGCAGGCCGCCCGGCATGAAGCGGCCGATCAGCAGGATTGCGAGGCCGATGATCGTGAACTGCAGCATGTTGATCTGCGTCAGCAGGATCTGCGTCGCCGCCGATAGAAGTATCGCGCCGATCAACGGGCCCCACAGCAACCCGGAGCCGCCAAGCAGCGCCATCGCAACGGGCAAGAGCGCGACACTGAGACCGAACACCGTGCCCGGATCGATGTAGCGGAACGACCAGACGTAGCAGCCGCCCGCAACCGACGCGGCGATCGCGCCCATCACCATCACGCGTAGCTTGGCCGGGAAGATGCGAATGCCCACGACCTCAGCGGCTTCCTCGTCGTTGCGGATGGCTTTAAGTGCGTAGCCGAAGCGGTTGCGGCTCATCACGATGCTAATCGCGAACACCGCGATCGAGGCCGCGAGCGCGACGTAGTAGGCGAGGATCTTGACGTCGATGCCGAACACGACAGCGGCGGCGGGCGGCAGCGGAATGCCATCGGTGCCGCGCGTGACCCACACCATGTTGGCGGCCAGCAGCTCGCACAGCGGCAACAGGGCGAGCGTCGCGAAGGCGAAGTAGTCGCCTTTCAAGCGGAACAGCGGAAAGCTGAGCACCGCGCCAACCACGCCAGTGAAGGCGGCGGCCAGCAGGAAGCATGCGACGACCGGAATTCCCTTGGCGTTGGCCGAGGCGAACACATAGGCGCCGATGCCGAAGTAGATGTAATGGCCAAGGTTGACGTAACCGGCCTCGCCATGGAGCCAGTCCCAGCTTTGCGCGACGACGTAGGCAATCAGGAAGCTGAACGTGATCGTCGTGAGATATGGGCCGCCCACGAACGGGATCGCGGCGACGAGAAGAACCAGAATTCCGGCGAGCGCGGTGCCGGCGAATGAGCCGCCGCCGTTCATGAGCGCCTCCGCGACAGCACGCCTTTGGGGAACACGACCAGGATCACCAGCAGCAGGATGATGCTGACGGCCGGGGCCCATTCGGAGGACCATACGAAGCCGGTCACGGATTCAGCGACGCCCAGGAAGATTCCGGCGAAAAGTGCGCCGATCAGGTTGCCGATGCCGCCGAGGATGATGATCGTGAACGCCTTCACCGTCAGTTCGAAGCCGACGTAGGGATCGATGGGATAATTGAGCGTGTAAAGCACGCCGGCAACGGCCACGATCGCGGCACCGAAGCCGACGGTCGAGGCATGGATCGCGTGCGAACGGATGCCGCAGATTTGCGCGCCGACGGGGTCCTGCGTCACCGCGCGGATAGCGCGGCCGAACCACGTCCGCGTCAGGAACAGGTGCAGCAGCACGGTCATCACGGCGATGCCGATCAGAATGTAGAGCTGGTTGATGCCGATAATGACGTCGCCGATGAAGATCGCGTTGAACGGCAGCGGGATGTTCTTCGGCGTGGGCCCCGCGAGGAACGCGGCGAGATCGCTCAGGATCAGCAGCAGGCCGACCGTGACGAGCACGGTGCCGACGGTGAACTGCATCGCGTTGCGGCTACGCAGGGGACGCAGCAGAAAGACGTACATGAAGTAGCCGAACGCGAAGAACACGGGCACCAAAAGGGCCGCGATCAGGATCGGGTTCAGCCCCCACTTGGCGAAAATCACGCTGGCGGCGATGCCGGCCACGCCCAGCAGCGTGCCGTGCGCGAAGTTGAGGATGCGCACGACGCCGTAGATCAGCGACAGCCCGAAGGCGACAAGGGCATAGAGACCTCCAAGCAGCACGCCGCTGATCAGAAGCTGCACGATTACTGCGGTCATTCGCTGGCTTCCCCTGGCAGCCCCCTAAATCCCCTCTCCCCGCCTTCGCGGGGAGAGGGAGAAAATCAATTCTTCCATTCCAGCAGTTGGGACGTTCGCTCCAGAACCGCCTTCGGCATCGAGGCGGAGCGGGCGACGATCGCGGCGAGGTCTTCGCCCGGCTGTGGCGTCACCTGCATCTTTGACTTGGCGGCGTCGGCGAGGAACGAGGCATCCTTGGTCATCGCATCGAAGGCGCGCCGCAGCGTGGTCAAGCGCTCCTTCGGCACCTCCGGCGCGAGCCAGTACGAATAGCCCAGAACCGTCGGGCCCGTCACGACCTCGACCGCGCGCTTGTCATCGGGGTCGGTCACGAGGTCGATGAGCACAGGCACACCTTGGAGCGCCGGCGCAGGGTCCGGCTGCAGCCCGATCTGGACAAGGAACTGCACCTTCTTCTGCTCGATCCAATCCGGGTTGCTGGCGGCGAGGCTGGCCCAGCTATTGCCGCCGCGGCCTTCGACTTCGCCGCGCTCGATGGCAATGTGGATTTCCTTGGAGCCGCCCGAATAACCGTTGATGACCTTGAACTTGGTGCCGAGCAGCTTGTTGATCAGGGTCGGGAAGATGTGACTGTCGGAGTTGGTGCCGGTGCCGCCGAGCGGCGTCTCGCGCTTCTTGGCGTCCTCGAGCGTGCGGATCGGGCTCGTGTGCCACGTGTAGAGCAGACCGTTGGAGCCGACGAGGCTGCCGATCCATTGCAGCTTGGCGCCTTCGAACTGCGCGGCCTTGCCGCCCAGCAACTGGTACATCGGCATGTTCTGGTTCGGCGCGGCGATCACGGTGCCGTCTTTGGCGGCATTGACGTAGACGTAGTTGGAGGCGCGCACGCTGCCCGCGCCTTCCATGTTCTGGACGACGACATTGGGGCGGCCGGGGATGTGGTTGCCGATGTGACGGCCGAGCAGGCGCGCATAAGCGTCGTAGCCGCCACCAGGGCCAAAGCCGACGACGATCGCGACCTGCTTGCCCTTATAGAAGTCGTCGGAAAACGCAGGGAGCGTGCCGGTGGCCGTTGCCGCCGCACATGCCAGGACCGCAAGCCCTCGCTTGGCACCTGTCGTCATCCTTGCCTCCCGTATTGGGCCTCCCGTATTGGCCCGCGAACCGATGCGGCGATGTTAGCGGGTTGGGGCGCGAATGCAACGCGCTGTCAACAGGCACAAGCCCTGCCCCCGGTACGCCCCCAGGGCAATTCAATTCATGAGCCCATGAGCAGCCTGATCGCGGCTTTGGGGTGGGCGGCGTAGGCGGGACGGGCTTCGGTGGGTTTGCGTCCGGTGCGGCGGATGAGGCCGAGCACGCTTGACCGGAGCAAGGCCATGATCTCG